>RZYK01000188.1 GCA_009930355.1 Campylobacterota bacterium
GAAGCAAAGTTCAATATTAAAGCGAGTGAATTTGGTCAAAAATTTTCACAATGGCTTGTTTATATAGAAAAAAGTGATGACCAAAAACATTACAGTGGTGTTACCTTGTATCAAACCCCTACCACTAAAGAAGATGAAAGACTCATTTTGGCGAGTAATGCACTGATTGAAAATACAGAAGGAAAACTGAGGCTTAATCTTGAAAAGGGCAAAGTTTTTGAATTTAAAAAAGAAGAAATCGCACAAGTTGATTTTGAACGAATGCACATCAATTCTCAACCTAAAGCAGGTATTGGCAAAATACAAAGTATTAAAGAGTATTGGAATGGTGTTTTTAGCAATCACAAACGAGCATACGATCTTTCGTTTTTTCTCCTCATAGCGCTTTTCCCTATTGCATCAACACTGATAGCCATTAGTATAGGTATTGTCACGTACCGTTACAATAAAGGTGGAATTTATATTGTTATATTTGCAACAATTTTTGTCTATTTTGCACTGGCTACTCTTTTTTCATCATGGCATCCACAAAGTGCGCCCCCTGTTGTTTTTATGCTTACATTTCTATTGGCATACTGGATTTACCAAAAACGCATTAAAGCAATATTTTAAAGTTATTTATCATGCGCGTTAAAATAGTTCTACGTTACGATGGCAGTTATTTTTATGGTTTTCAGCAACAAAAAAATGAAAAAAATAGTTTTCAAACCGTTGCAGGACTCCTTGAATCAAAGCTCAATCATTTACACATTGATAGCCAAATTGTTGGCAGTGGAAGAACTGATAGAGGCGTGCATGCCCTTGCACAAGTCATTCATATTGATCTACCCCCTTTATGGCACACACAGCTAGAAAAACTTCACTATCTTCTCAATCGCGCTTTAATGCCTCATATCTCCATTCAATATATCACACCTGTTTCCAAAACATTTCATGCGCGTTTTAGCGCTCAAAAGAGACTCTATCGTTATGTTCTTTATGATGGCATGTATCAGCCATTTTATGCTAACTATGCTTTACATGTAAGAACACTCGATGTCAAAAAACTCCATCTTTTAGCACAACAGTTTAAAGGTTTTCATAATTTTGAGTTTTTTAAGAAACAAGGAGGAGGAACGACCAAAGATGAACGTACAATTTTTTCTGCAGGTGCTTATCGCCATAAAGGCATGATTATTATCTATTTTCAAGGAGATGCTTTTTTACGCTCACAAATACGTATGATGTGTGATTTCTTACTTAAAGTTTGCTATAACGAACTCAGCCTTGAAGATTTGATCGCACAAAAAGAGCGACAAAAAAGAATTTCAACCACCCTTCTCCCACCTTGTGGACTCTATCTTTCACGTATTTTCTACTAACGTGCCATTTTTTGTTTAAACTTTATAATACGTTCATAAGAAAGTTCAATGCGTTTTTGACTTAACTCTCCTTTACGAACGCCTTCTAAAATAATGCGTTGCACCGTAAAAGGCATACTTGCTTCATCTCCAAAGTAATTTGGAAAAACAAAGACATCAACTCCTGCGTTAATAGAACGAATAATGCGTTGCTTAAAATCTATTTTGTTTGCAATAGAATTAGTTCGCAAATGATTAGCAAAAACAATGCCTTCAAAATGCATTTTTTGACGTAACAATATCTCAATCACTTTGGAAGAAAAAAGCATTGGATTTTTTTCATCTAAGGCTTCACACATAGCATGAGAAATCAATATGGCATCCATCTTCCCAAAAGCAATTAAGTCATAGTAAGGCTTTAATTGTTCAAAACGCCACGAAGAAAGTGTTGCTTCTGTAGAAAAATCATTCCAAATATTTTCACCCGCACTAGGAAAATATTTGACCACGGGCATAACGCCTTTCATTTTAAGCGCATTGATAAACATCAGTGCATACGTTGTTACAACTTCTTCCAATGAAGAGTATGTTTGTGTTGCTTTTTTTTCACTTTGCAAATCTAAGGTTGGTGCAAAATTAAGATTAATACCCGCATCAGCTAATTCTTGTGCGTGTTTTGAATACAAAGATTCAGCCTCTAAGACATCATTTTTCTCAACCATATCCCTAGCAGAAGGGATAGTGCTAAAGCCATGAATAGATTTACTGCCATCAAATTCTAACGCAACAAAAAGTGGCGTTTGGGGGGTTTGCGCTTTTAAATAATCTGTAAGTTTTTTAAGCTGAGAAATAGTTTGAATGTTTTTTTGACTCAGAATCACTCCGCCAATTTTTTGACGTCTAATATCTTTGGCAATTTGTTCCACCCATTTATCGCCCTCTTTTTCTCCATCAAAACCAATCACAATCATTTGTGCAATCATCTCTTCCAAAGAAGGAACTTTCGCATACGAAACACTAAAAAGAAGAGAACAAACAAGTAAAAATTTAATCATCATCAATCCGCTAAAAGGTCTTTCACACTTTCTAATGGTTCTTTACCTTTTAAAATAAGAGCAATTTCATGGGCAATAGGAACATAAATCGTATGCTTTAAAGAGAGTTCACAAATTGCTTCAGAAGTAAAAACTCCTTCTGCAACTTCTCCCAGCATCCTTAAAATATCATCTAATTTTTTACCTTCTGCTAAGAAAAGTCCTACACGATAATTACGTGAAAGGGTACTTGAAGCTGTTAAGAAAAGATCACCTGCTCCGCTGAGTCCTAAAAATGTCTCATCAAGAGCTCCAAAATATTTTCCAAATCGATGCATTTCCACAAGTCCTCTAGCAATTAAACTCGCTCTTGCATTATTGCCAAGCTTAAGTCCATCACAAATACCACTGGCTATTGCTAAAACATTTTTATAGGCACCACACACCTCTGCGCCAATAACATCTCTAGATGTATATGTTTTCATAAACGAAGGGAAAAAAGAGGCAAACTCTTTGGAGAGTGTTTCATTGCTTGAATTAATGACAACTGCTGTTGGTAATCCTTGCATGACTTCTGAAGCAAAAGAAGGTCCTGATAAAAAGCTTAAATGATCTGCAGGAACATGTTTGCCAAAAATTTCATTCAAAAATGCTCCACTGCCCTTTTCTATCCCTTTGGCAGCGACAAGAATTTTCTGTCCTGAAAAAACAAAATGCTCCACTAACCACATACGAACAACTTGCGCAGGAAGAGCAAAAATAAGATACTCACACTTTAGCGCTTCTTCAACACTTACAAAATTTTCAATGGCTTTTTGTTGACGTGACGTAATCTTACATGTAACATTACGTGAAATGGCAAAGTGAAGAGCTTGACCCCATTTTCCAGCACCAATAACCGATATACTCACGTCAACCACCTTAGACATCAAGTCTGGATTTCAAGAGTTCATTCACTTTCGCAGGATTAGCCGTCCCCTTGCTCTCTTTCATGGTTTGCCCAACAAAGAAACCAAAGAGTTTATCCTTACCGCTTCTGTATTCTGCAACTTTATCGGCATTCGTCGCAATAATTTCATCAATAATGGCTAAAATAGAGCCATCATCACTGACTTGTTTAAGCCCTAGCTTTTCAATTGCCTCATCCACATCGATGTTATGTTCCATTAAATAATCAAGCACTTCTTTTGCTGCTTTACCACTAATCGTTCCATCTTCAATGCGTTTGACTAACTGCGCAAGTTTTACGGCATCAACGGGTGAAGTGGTAAGTGTTAGTCCATGGTTTAAACGAGCCTGTAATTCAACCGTTAACCACGTCACTGAATTTTTTGCACCCGCACCCTCACGAATCATACCCTCATAAAAATGAGCCATTTCAATATTTGAAGTCATCACATTAGCATCGTACTCTTTAATGCCATACTCACTTAAAAATCGATCACGTTTTTCATCAGGAAGTTCTGGGATTTGGATACACTCAGCCATCATGTCATCAGGAATCAACACCGGCAATAAGTCAGGATCAGGAAAATAACGATACTCAGCGCTATCTTCTTTGCCTCTCATACTTCTCGTTTCATTTTTTTCAGTATCGTAAAGTCTGGTTTCTTGAACCACTTCTCGCTCATAAACACCATCTTCCCATGCTTCAATTTGACGTTCAACCTCATACTCAATAGCTTTTTGAATAAATTTAAATGAGTTTAAGTTTTTAATCTCAGCTCTGGTATAAAGCTTTGTATCACCCTTAGGACGAATAGAGACGTTGGCATCACAGCGAAAACTTCC
>RZYK01000189.1 GCA_009930355.1 Campylobacterota bacterium
ATCGCTTTTTAGTAAAATGTGGATTGTTTTTATTGCTCTTATGTCTTTGTTTATGTTGATGTTTAATTTTTATATTGTTTTTGAGATGCGTTCATTTAAGCAAGGCATGATTGACTTAACAAAAGAGCGTGAAATGCTCGAAGTTAAAATTGATGAAAATGATGCAATGATAGGTTCTATTTTACGTCAAAAAGCACTCGCTGAAGATATTTTTTCTAACAATATACTTTTAAAAGATAGTATGAACAATCTTTTTGATTTGGTACCTGATCAAATAACATTAAAAAAAGTAGAAATGCAGAAGGATTCTTTGATTTTATATGGCATTTCTCCGACTCAAGATGCGTTTAATTTTCTTTTAGCAGCTCCTTTAAAATCAATTTTTCACACCAGTCAGACGACATTTTATTTAACAAAAGAGGGGTGGTATAATTTTGTAAGTATCAATAAAATCATAAATGAGGATGAGATACGTGAGTAATCTTGATAGAAGCTTAGATAAAATTGATATCATGAAATTATTGATTTTCTTGATGATTTTTCTTGTCTCAACCTTTGTTTTTGTTTTTTTGCTGATTATTCCACACATTAAAGAACACCGTGTTTTGCAAGCGGAACATAAGCGTGTTTTAATCCATAAAACACGTGTGGAAAATCTTTTTTTAGAGAGAGAATCAGAGCTTTCAAAGCTAAAGACAGAAAATGCCCATGTGGTCGCCGCATTTAAACACCCTTTTTCTCATGAAGAATTTATGGCGTATGCGAAGAAATTTTTTAATGAGGTTTCGTTGGTTGAGATCTCAAAAGGTGATTATAAAAAAGAGTTTGTCGAGTATGAACTTAATGTTACATCTACGCTTAAAACGCCGACAAATTTTTATAATTTTCTTGAAGGCTTAAATCAGTATAGCAGCATTGTGCAAGCAGATTTTCCTATTCATTTAGAAGCAAGTAAAGAGAGCATTACCTCGATTTTTAAAATCAAAGTGTATGATACGAACGTAACGCATTAGGTTGAATACCTGCACTAAAAAGATAAGGGCGTATTTTGTTTGGAATCCCCTCTTTTCTACACGCTTCTTTAAAAGATTTTTCCATGGGTATGACAATATAAGGTGCAATAAAAATCTGTTTTTTAGTAAAACAAACTGCAATTTTCCCTCCCACTACGCACGATTTGGTACGTAAAATTTCTTGACGCTGAGAAGCTGAGAGTAATAGTCCTAAGCATTTAACATTTTTATCAATATGGCGAATATTAATTAAATCATCGCGGTCATTAGGGAGTATAAAGAGCTTTTGAATCTTTTTTTGCGTGTGAGGCAGAAGACGTTTTGCATCAGCACTTAAATACTCAAAACTTTTGGAAATACCCTTTTCATAGTTCTCTAAAAGAGGTGTTGCAAAGGTATGCCTAAAATGGTTACGTAAATGCTCCAAAAAAGCGTTGCTTTCATCTTCAAAATAGCGAATATGGTGTGTTTGAAGATAATCTTTTAGAAGTTCTTTTCTTACATGTAAAAGAGGTCGTACAATGCTATACGTATCTTTTTCATCCCATTCTTGCATTCCCAGTAGTTCCACAACGCCAGCACCTTTACAAAGTTGCATCAAAAACCATTCCAACTTGTCACCCAAATGGTGTGCCATTAAAAGGTTTTCATAGTGATGTTCGTTGATGAGCGATTCAAAGAAAGCATAACGAACATGACGTGCTTGATGTTCAAAATTAGAGTTTTCAA
This sequence comes from Campylobacterota bacterium, assembly GCA_009930355.1. Classification (GTDB taxonomy): domain Bacteria; phylum Campylobacterota; class Campylobacteria; order Campylobacterales; family Sulfurospirillaceae; genus Sulfurospirillum. Next base: position 1,743 of record RZYK01000189.1, read on the forward strand.
GTTTACATGTAAAGGTAAAAAGATGCTTATTGAAGTGTAAAGAGAGCTCTTTTGCGTACGCTTCTTCGTCATTGCTTTGAGGGCGTGTTTGATAATTGACATGAGCAATATCAAAAGGAATGCAATGTTCTTGCAGTAAAAAGAAGAGGGCGGTAGAATCTCCACCGCCTGAAAAGGCTAAAATATTCTTAGATTGTCTAAGTCTATTAAGGGTTGCTTCATGCAAGCGCAGTGATGGTTGCAACGAGTTTGTCTCCCACAAGTTCTGTGATTTTAGCCTTATAACATGCCCCAATAGAGACATTGTCCACCTCTGAGTCATTCACTAGAATCTCTCCATCAATTTGAGGTGCCCATAATAATTCACGTGCACCCATAAAGAGTTCATGTTCACTACTTTCTCCTTCAATAAGAAGGGTTACCTCTTTACCAACTTCTTTTTCAAAGCTTTTTTGGGTTTTAGATTGAACCATTTTATCCAGTGCTTTAATGCGTTTATTGATGGTCTTAGTGTCAATTTTCTCTTCCATCTCGTACGCACTCGTATCTTCTTCATCGGAGTAAGCAAAAATGTTGATACGGTCAAAATCAAAACGCTCTGTAAATTCTAAAAGCTCTGTAAATTCGGCCTCACTTTCTCCTGGATGCCCTACAATAAAGCTGGTGCGAATAAAACTATTAGGTGCTTGACGCATAAGCTCTAACTGTTCGATGATGCGCTCACGCCCCGCTCCTCGTTTCATACGTTTAAGCATAGAATCACTGATGTGTTGAATAGGCATATCAAAATAGTTATGAAAAAGGGAAGATGCAATAATACGTTCAATCAATGCATTTGAAGTCGTGGTTGGGTAGAGGTATAAAATGCGAGCACTCTTCACTCCTTCAATTTTTTCAACCGCATCAATAAGTTTTATTAATCCCTCTTTTTCGCCCATATCTCTTAAGTATGAACTGCTATCTTGCGAAATGAAACTAAAGTCATAAAACCCTTTGACAACCAATGCTTGCACTTCTTTTATCAGAGATTCAAGAGTACGTGAGTGCAATTTACCTTTAAATCCAGGGATAGCACAAAAACTACAGGCTTGATTGCACCCTTCTGAGAGTTTGACATAGGCATGGGCATTAGAGCCTGTAATGACACGCTCTTCTTCATTCATTAAGTAGGTTGCAGGGCTAAAACGGTTTTGACGCAGTGCGATAATCTCATCAATTTTGTCATAATCACCCACACCTGTAAAAAGGTCAACCTCTTTTAGCTCTTTGGTTAAATCCTCTTTATAGCGTTCGCTTAAACAGCCTGCCATCACTAAAAGAGAGCCTTTCTTACGTGCTTCATGCAGTGAAAAAATGGTGTTAAGACTCTCCTCTTTTGCAGGTCCGATAAACCCACACGTATTGACGATGAGCACGTCCGCTTGTGAAGCATCATCACAGAGTTCATACGCACGTAATTTTCCTAGCATGACTTCGCTATCAACGAGATTTTTGTTACAGCCTAGTGAAACCAAATGTAGTTTTTTCAATCTTTTCCTTTGTTATATCCATAAATTATCAATAAGACGGGTTGTACCCACTTTGGCGCAGACTAAAATAATGCAGTTGCCTAATTCAATGGTGGGTATTGTATCAAAATCACGGTTTAAGATTTCCACGTATTCTACATGTAAAGGTGCAAGTGCTGTTCTCATTTCAGCTTTAATTGTCTCGCAATCTCTCTCTTTTCCCATCACAGCATGGGAGGCAACTTTGAGCGATTTGGAGAGCAGAAGGGCTTCTTGACGTTCTTGCGCATTTAAATAGACATTGCGACTTGAAAGCGCTAACCCATCATCCTCTCGTACAATTTCGCAGGGAACAATTTGGATATCTAAAAAGAGGCTTTTAACCATATTTTGAATGAGATAAAGTTGTTGAGCATCTTTTTTCCCAAAATAGGCATGTGTGGGTTTGGTAAGATTGAAGAGTTTTAAAACAACCCGTAAAACACCATCAAAATGTCCTGGACGTGCAAGCCCTTCTAAAATGTATGCTTTGGTGCTAGGCGCTACAATGCTTGGCTCACAAACGCTGTACATCACCTCTGCATTAGGCATAAATAAAATATCAACCCCTGCAAGTTCGCAGATTTTAATATCCGCTTGGGTGCGTTTAGGGTATGTCGCAAAATCTTCCCCTGCTAAAAATTGTGTAGGGTTTACAAATACAGAGACGATGGTATGTTCATTTTGGGCAAGCGATTTTTGAATCAACGAGAGATGACCATTATGCAATGCTCCCATGGTAGGAACAAAACCAACACGACCGTTTAAGGCGTATCGTGCTTCTCTAAGCTCTTCTGGGGTATGTACTATTTTCATTTTAGGCACTTTTGAGTAGAAT
>RZYK01000190.1 GCA_009930355.1 Campylobacterota bacterium
TAAAAATAGCACTATTACACTTTATCCGAATTCTAATGTAACTGTAAAACTTTTGGAAAAACTTTTTGAACAAAAAGAGTTATTTGGTTGTTTTGTAGAATTTACATATGTTAAAGAAGAGTTTTTAGCATACAAAAAAAGTTTTGTGGCGAAACGTGTGAAAAGAAACCGTTATAACGCACTTTTTTCCCTTCTTGAAGAGTACTTTGGTGTTTTAGGATGTAAGGTGGAAGACTCTTTTGATATTATTAGACAAAATTATCTTTTGCTTGTAAAAAAATATCATCCAGATAGTTGTGGACTTTATGATGGAGATTTACATGTAAAATATGTTGCGAAGTTTCAAGAGGTTCAAAATGCCTATGAAATGCTCAAAATGCACTTTAAACATTCCGAAGCAAAGATTGCCTAACATGTTAACGTATACAGTTTTTTTCGTTCTGAAGAGCTTGCAATATTGAACTGTTGACGATATTTGGTAATGGTTCGCCTCACCATTTTAATATTAAATTTACCCTCAATAAGTTCAAGAAGTTTAATATCACTAAGAGGTTTCCCTTTATTCTCCTGTTTAACAAGTTCAATCATATATTCTTTAATAGCACTATTAGAGATATCTTCCTCAAGCGCTGTTGCAAAGAACTGTTTTAAAGGAATTACCCCACGAGAACATGAAAGATATTTCCCCGCAATGGCACGTGAAATAGTAGATGGATTACGTCCTAAATCATCGGCTAAATCTTTAAGTTTCATTGGCTTGATAGCTTTCCCAAAGAAAAAATCGTATTGATACTCTACAATCATTAATCCAATTTTAAACAGGGTAGCTTTACGCATTTCTAAGGCATCAATCAAATCTTTAGCATCTTTTATTTTTTGTGAAATAAAACTATGTGTTTCATCCAACCCTTCTGTATCAATTAAGACTTCAGGATAATAAGCATCATTTAATTTTACTTCAACAACACCATCTGTATTATAAATAAAAATATCAGGAACAACTGCTCGTTCATCTTCCAAAAAATCAATTGCTGGTGGATTTTTAAAACGCTTAATCACACTTAGTGCGTCATGAAACAAAGGTTCCTTTCCAAATGATTCAATATTTTCAAAATGTACAATAAGCTTTTCTACTGTTTGATAGAGCCTCTCTTCTAAATCAAGGTCTTGAAGTTGAAATAAAAATGCTTCTTTAAGATCAAGCGCTCCAACGCCTAAGGGTTCAATATAAGCAAAGCGCTGTCTTATTTTTTCAATATCATCACGTTTTACATGTAATTTTTGAGCAATTTCATCCAAAGCTTCGACTTCAAAATATCCTTCTGAATTGATATTTTCAATAATTTCATACGCAATGCATTGTGATTTTTCTGTGGGAAAGAGTGGAGGATTTATTTGTTCATAAAGCATTTGAAAAAGTGACTTTTTATCTAAGGTTAGAGCTTCAATAGTATCAGAAACTGATGTTTTAGATGCTTCTTGAAAAAAAGTTTTCTTTTCAAATTTTTTTTCAGGAATTTCATAACCTGTTTTAATAACAATAAAAGGATTTTCTTGAACAAAAGGCTCTAGCGTTTCTACTAAGGTTTCGAGATTTGACTGCAAAATAGGCAACCATCCTCGAAGGGTTGAAGAAAACTTTTGTTTACTTGTTTGTACAGTAGAAACCCTAAGTTTCAAAATCCATCTCCCTTATCCTTAATAGTTTAAAATCGAAAATCTTCACCAAGATAATACGTTTTAACCAGTTTATTTTGAGAAACTTCTTCACTACTGCCACTTGCTAGCAAGGCACCATCTTTAAGAACATACGCTCTATCGCAAATGGCAAGTGTTTCACGAACATTATGGTCTGTAATTAAAACGCCAATACCAAGCTTTGCTAGCTCTTGTACAATACTTTGAATATCAGAAACAGCAATGGGATCAACTCCTGCAAAGGGCTCATCTAAGAGTAAAAATTTAGGTTGCAAAACCAATGAACGGGCAATTTCACAGCGTCTTCGCTCTCCTCCACTTAAACTTACGCCATTTCGCTTGCGAATAGGTTCAATATTTAAAAGATTTAACAGTTCTTCCACACGTTTCATAGCATCCTCTTTATCGGGATGAATAATCTCAGCAGCAAGCATAATATTTTCTTCGACACTTAAATCTTTAAAAATACTTGATTCCTGAGGCAAATATCCAATGCCCAATTTTGCTCTTACATGTAAAGGAATTTGAGTGACATCTTGATTGTCAAAATAAATGGCACCCGCACTAGGAGGGATAAGTCCACAAATCATGTAAAACATCGTTGTCTTACCTGCACCATTGGGGCCTAAAAGACCTACAACTTCACCGCTGTGAACTTCTAGGGAAACTCCTTTGATAATCTGTGTCTTTTTGATTGTTTTTTCTAATTGCTGAACTTTAAGCGTATGCATGCATGTGAACCTTATAATGTCGTTGTAAATCATGGGGAACAATATCAATTGTACTGTATTCTATGCCAAAATGATGTAAGAGTTTTTCAAATTCACTATCCCCCCATTCAATGAGATGATAGCCTGGTAAATCTAACTTTTCGATGAGACCGCTTTTTAAAAATCCTTCACTACCACACTGGTAAATATCATAGTGAAATAGTTTTCCTTCATATTCATGTAAAATCGAAAATGTAGGAGAAGCAATAGAGCCTTGAATACCTAAAGCCTTTGCAAAAGCCTTGACAAAAGCTGTTTTACCACTTGCAAGCGTGCCTCTTAAAAGAAGGATGCCTGATAAACCTAACGCTTCTTTTATCTCTTGTGCAAATACTTCTAAGTGTGCTAAATCACACACTTTTTCATATGTTTGACTCATATAAGATATGAAAGTTTGATGATTTCACCAAGCTTATCCCATGCTTTTTTGCTCTCAATAGTATCCTTCATCATCTCAAGACCGTCTTGCATATCCCTAGCTTTTCCATCTACCATCAATGCACATGCGCCATTTAAAAGGACAATATCACGCTTGGCACCTTTGTCATCTCCCCGTAAAATAGCGCGTGTAATTTCAGCGTTTTGAATACTATCTCCACCTTTGATGGCTTCGAGTGGCGCTAGTTTAAAACCATATGCTTGTGGGTCAATCTCACCCTCATGCATGGTTTGATTTTCAACCATGGTGTATCGAGTTGGAGAACAGATACTCACTTCATCTAAGCCATCAAGAGAACTGAGCACAATGCTTTTTGTTGTGCCTAACGCTTTTAATGCCTTACTAAAACGCTCAATATAATCCACATGAAAAACACCTACCATCTGTTTTTGAGCTCCTGCTGGATTAGCTAAAGGTCCCAACATATTAAAAATCGTTCGATGGCTAAGGCTTTTTCGAATAGGCATAATATGTTTCATACAAGGATGATGATTCATCGCAAACATAAAGACAAAACCACACTCTTCAAGCATCTTTACTTGCTTCTCTGGTGTTAACGTAAGGTTGAGTCCTAGAGCTTTAAGCACATCTGCACTGCCAGAGAGGGATGTGGCTGAGCCACTACCATGTTTGGCAACTTTACATCCAAGACTTGCTAGAACAATGGATGTGGTGGTCGAAATATTGAATGTACCACTTTTGTCTCCGCCTGTACCTACGATATCTATGATTTCAGCTTTTAAACTTTCGGGGATGTCCAATTTTACGCTGTGTTCCCTCATAACACTTGCAGCAGCAGCAATTTCCTCAAAACTCTCACCTCGTTCATAAAGCTCCACCAAAAAAAGAGAAGCTTCTTCTGTACTCAATTTATTTTCAAAAAGTGCATCAAACTTTGCATAAGCTTCCTGATAAGTCATTGTATTTCCCTTACATAATCATTTTGTTGTGTTTTTGGAATGGTTTTTGTCGCAGGGATTTGTAAGACTTCGTACTTCATAATTTTTTCTAAATAGGCAATAGTAATAATATCCCCAACTTTAACATCTTTAGCAGGCTTCACAACCACACCATTAATGCTTACAACGCCATTTTTGCACATATCCTCAGAGATAGTCCGACGTTTCGTAATATTTACACTGTTTAAAAATTTATCAACACGCATTAAAAACTTCTTTCACTGTGATTTAGGGCTCATTTTATCGAAAGAATATTTA
>RZYK01000191.1 GCA_009930355.1 Campylobacterota bacterium
CCCCTTATGGGAGATTTATGGGAATATGAGCTAATTTCGCTATAATCGCAAAAAAACAGGGAAGTGAATGCAACGATTTAAAGAGGCTTTTTTTACCTTTCATACACTTTGCTTTGGCATGATTTTAGTAGCATTACTCATCACCTATTTTCACCTACTGCCAAATTATGCTTACTATTTTGTATGGCAAAGTACGTTTGTTTTTTTACTGATTGCACTTGCGTTAAGTGTCTATTTTAACAAAAGTAAACTCTTCGTTCTTTTACTCTTTTCCCTTTTTTTTACAATGTGTTTAGCCTTTCCCAATACGCTATTTACCCAATTAAGTGTCTCTGCTTTTTGGCATCTTGCCCCACTGATTACAGCCCTTGGGTATTTGCTCATTTACGCCTTAAAAGAAAGAGGTCTTTTTAGCAGTTTTGGTGCACTTCGTACAGGTGTGGGTATTTTAATACTCAGTAGTGGCTATTTAGGACTCAATTATTTTTCTCCTTCTATTGAAAAAGCGCTAAATACACCCCTTTTACATGCCAATATTCATGCCTTAACAAAAGCCAGTGATTTTGTACTTATTATTTCACTGATTGCGCTACTTTTTATCTTTTTGATTTCTCTTTTATTTGAGGCGCAAAGTCAAAAAGCACCTTTTTGGATGCTCTCTGCACAGATGATTCCGTATCTTTTTTTACACGAAAGTAATGCGTTTGTTCTTTTTTCACTTATGAGTGCTCTCATTGCCATTAGCGCACTTGTACACGATGCTTATCGTATGGCATACATTGACACACTCACAGGCATTCCCTCACGAAGAGCCCTTGAAGAACGCTTTTTACGTTTAGGCTCTTCCTATCTTATCGCCATGGTTGATATTGATTTTTTCAAAAAATTCAATGATACCTTTGGACATGATATTGGTGATGATGTTTTAAAACTGGTTGCCAAAGAGTTAACACAGGTTAAAAATGGAGGTAAAGCCTTTCGTTATGGTGGTGAGGAGTTTACTATTTTATTTAATGGTAAGAAAAAAGAAGAGTGTATTATGGCACTAGAAGAGGTTCGAGAAGCCATTTTTAGACGTGGTTTTGTCATTCGCGATAAGAACCGTCCCACCAAAACACCGAAAAAAAGTACGCATAAACCACCCCTTAAAAAAGAGCGTCTTTCTGTGAGCATTGGCGTTGCACTCTCTCAAAAAGGTAAAACACCTCAGGAAATTATTAAAGAGGCAGATGGCGCTTTATATAAAGCAAAAGAAAGTGGAAGGAATTGCCTTATCTGCTCATAATTTAGCCATTTAAATAGATATAACTATGCTACAATATGACAAAAAAAGTCCTAGAGGAGTTTTTTCATGCAACATCCTTCCTTAAAATGCTCTCATGCAGAGTGTAAAGCCCGTCTCAATGCGGTTGAAAAAATGAGTTTAGAAGAGCTTGAAACATATGCTACGAAATGTTCAACGTGCGGTAGTTGGATATTAAAAGATGACCCTATTGCTAATCAAACCTATCTTAAAATCTCAAATAAATGGGCTGAAGCGTTTAACCAATCACTCTTGAAAAATCATTAAGAGGAGCTTTACGTAAGCCCCTCTTATAAAGATTAATGTAATTCGCTATTGAGTTTAATTTCTCGTTTACTTCTAGCTGCTTGAATCATCCCATTGACACTATTTTGACGGAAATGAATACCATGCAATCCTGCCAAATCAAGTCCTTTAAAGAAAACAATCTCTTCTTTAGCAGCTTTTTTTAGTTTTGTTTTTGGATTAGCTTCTGCAATTTTAACCAACTCACTTGCACTCACACCAATTTTCGTTCCTTCTAAAATCGCAATCCCTGCATCCACAATACAGCCATCGCCCAATGGAATACCCGTCACAGAATTCGCACCCAAAAGTGTGTTCTCACCAATACTTACAGGATTACCATTCGTACCACTAAGCACACCTAAAATACTTGCACCCCCGCCAACGTCACTTCCACGACCGACAACAACTGAAGAACTAATACGTCCTTCAACCATCACAGCACCTGTGGTTCCTGCGTTAAAGTTGACATAACTCGCCCCTGGCATTATGGTAGTGCCTGGATGTAACTGCGCACCCATTCTTACTTTGCTGGTATCTAAAATACGGGTATTATCTGCTGGAATAATATGTGATAAAAAGCGTGGAAATTTATCAACGGACTCAATGAGTGGATATTCACCCATTAACTTCATCTCAATCTCATGCTCTCTAAGCCATGCAAGCTCAAGTGGCTGACCAAACGACCATGCCACATTTTCCAACACACCAAACGCACCTGTTAGATTGACAGAGCGAAGAGGTGCTTTTCCTGTGGAAAGTGCATAGAGTTTGAGATAAACTGCTTCAGCACTTAAGGGTTTATCATCTTCAAATAAAAAGACAATGCGATACTCTTTTTTCAATTTTTCAGTCTGTGCAATCCAATCAAGTGTTTTAATCACTTGAACATTTTTATGGGCATCTCCAAAAGCAAAGTTAAGGTATGGCGTAAACGCATTCATGGCATTTTTAACAAATTTTTTCTTCACATCGTAAACAAATTCACTGCTGGTAAAATCGACATCAATGCCACTGGCTTGCAGTGCGCCAATAAAAATAGCCGCACTTCCAAAATTTTCATTCCAATTAATGACTGGAAAGCTTGCTTGAAGAATCTTCTCAGGATTGAGTTGCCCTCTATCCACCCGTGCGATACCAAAAGCAATCGGCTTTCTATACCCCTCTTGTGATTCAATTTCCTCTACCAATGCTTTAAAATCTGCTTCATCAATACTTATACGCAACGCCATAACATCTCCTTTTGTAACAATTTATAAACGATACTTTTAACTGTTTCCTAACACGTAGGACTTATTTAGTTGAACACGCACTTGGGCTACCATTAACACCCATGGTTGGCTGAATGGCTTCATTACTCACTCCACCCTCTTCATTCACTTTTTCAATGCATTCCCACAATTTTTTAGCTGATTCTTGGTAACGTTTGGCTGTCTCACTGCTTGGATGGAAGAAGGTCACTGGTTTACCCGCATCACCACCCTCACGTACGGCTGGCTCTATTGGAATCTCTCCTATGACAATTGTATTAAACTTTTCCGCTAAAGGCTTAGTCGTTCCCTTACCAAAGATATCATACTCTTTATTGGTCTCAGGGCAGATAAATCCACTCATGTTTTCCATAATTCCAGCTATTGGAATGTGTAATTTTTGGAACATATCTAAACTTCTCTCGGTATCATCAAGGGCAACTTGTTGAGGTGTTGTTACACAAATACCCGTTGTCACAGGTACACTTTGTGCGAGTGTCAGCTGTGCATCACCTGTTCCTGGAGGCATGTCGATAAAAAGAACATCCAAATCACTCCATAAAATGTCACGCAAGAGTTGCTCAATCGCTTTCATAATCATTGCTCCTCTCCAGATCAGTGATTGACCACCTTCCATCAAAGAGCCCATACTCATCATCTCAACACCATAAGCTACAATAGGCTTTACTTTTTGTCCAACAACTTCAGGATGTTTATCAACCACACCCATCATACGAGGCACATTGGGTCCATAAATATCAGCGTCCAATAGACCTACTTTTTTACCTTGACTAGCAAGTGCAATCGCCAAGTTAACGGTGGTAGTCGTTTTACCAACACCGCCTTTTCCAGAACTCACCATCACAAAATTTTTGATGTGTGGAGCCATATTTTTACCCGATTGGGAGTTGCTTTTTTCAACAGGGGGTTTAGGTTGCTTGACCACAACATCCACACGTCCCGCACCCAAAGCTTTGATAGATTTTTCAATAGAAGCTTTTAATTCCTCAGCTACTTCTTTACTGGAAGAGACGATTTCTGTCTCAACATAAACATTATTCTCTGATACTTCAATTGCTTTCACAAAACCAAAGGTAACAATATCTTTTTCAAAACCTGGATATTTTACGCTACGAAGCTGTTCTTGCACTGATTCTTTATTTAACATTTTCGACCTCACATGCTTTAAGTAATGGCGGAATTTAACACAAAAAAGATAAAAAAAAGCTTTCAAAATGTATAATATCGTAACACTTCAGAAAAAGGACAAA
>RZYK01000192.1 GCA_009930355.1 Campylobacterota bacterium
ACAAAAATCACAACCGACACAGCCCACCTCTTGATGATCATTAATGCTTACTCCGGTGAGGAGGGTTTGCAGGAGGCGGTGACCTATTCGGTGGATTTGCTGAAAAGGCATGCCGGTGCTAAAGAAATTGACACTTTATTCACCTGACGATCTATGCTTTACATCATATTGCATATTTTTAACGCTAAATACTTGCAGCGACAGTTCTCATCACATTAATTGCACTTTGTTTATTATTGTCTATCTTTTATTGGATTAAAGCATCAAATAATTAATGCTTATTTGTGTGAGTCTATTTACGATGACTCTATTTTTACCGGCAAAAGATCATGACTTAGAATCTAATGTTGAGTGTTTTGGTACAACTTGTGGAGAGACTATTTGTTTTGATTTTGGCAGGATTTTAACAAACGAAGAAAGAGCATGGGTATCAGATGTTTCAGAAGTTATGCTGTGTGATTGAGTAATTTCAAATGAAACGATTTATTGCTATGATATGCGTATTTCTTGCGATAGGAGCTTCAATGCTTCGATCGCAGGAAACTGTTGATTTAGCCCATATGGTCGCTTGTTATGAATTATCCTATAAAACAAACACTGAACAAACGGAATTTGCTAAAACCGATCTGATGTATCTTGATATTGGGTCAAACGTTTCAAAATTCTACAGTCGTTATGAACAAATAAGAGATTCTGTCAGATATAATGCATTGGAGCGGGGCTTGTCTTCATTTGATGTTGATAAATTACTAAGAGGATACCAGAGAGGACTCAGGAATATTTATTATAATTTTTTGGACGAAAGAAAAAGAATTGAGTCTACGAACTATGTTTTTCAATTTGTTTATTGTGAAGAGCCAATGCAAATACCCCAGTGGAGAATAGAGGATGAAACAAAGATGATACAGGGCTATAATTGTCAAAAAGCAACAGCTTATTACCTGGGGCGAACTTGGAGTGTTTACTATACTACTGAGATTCCTATTAATTTAGGCCCATGGAAATTATGGGGACTACCGGGATTAATTTTACAGGCTACAGACAAAGAAGGCTATTTCAACTTTCTGCTAACTGGTTTTGAGCGTATTACTGAAAAAAATATTATTTTTAATACACAAACAGAAGTAGATAAAAAAGATTATGTTAAATGCTCAAAAACCAAATTTAAAGAAATGGATAAATTGTATCATGAAGATAGCAAAGCCTTTATGGGAACTTTCCTTGGACTTGAAAATATAACGATTACCAAAGCGGATGGTAAGCAAAGAACCGATATATTATCTATACCCTATATCCCTTTGGAACCGTGGTAAAAACAGTTAAGTTGAAAATTTAGGTAGAAAATGGCGATACAGTCTATCAGATAATTTAATGGCTACTATCTATTAAATAGATAAAGTTTGACATATTACAAAATTTGTTTTGCACTCCTGTTATTTTTATTTCAATTTGCATTACTGCAAGCTCAGCAAAAACTATCAGGATCCGTCAATGACAGCGTCTCAGGGAAGCCGGTACCTAATGTCTATATCATGCTGATGAACGATGAGGGAACGACCATCCATTCCTACTCTTATTCATTGGACAACGGCGCAGTTATCATTGAATTTCCCGATACAGAACAGCAGCATTATCGGCTCAGCACATCACGTTTAGGCTACAGACCCTGGCAAAAAGGAGTATCACGCCACACAGAGAAACTGGAGATTAAGCTTCAGGAGACCACCATTCCGCTCAGGGAGGTCAAGGTCAAATCTACTCCCATTATGCAGCGGGGTGATACCATCGACTATTTCATCTCCAGTTTTGTCCGTCCGCAAGACCGCACGCTTGCCGATGTGCTTGCCCGAATGCCGGGTATTGAAGTACAATTCGATGGTCGTGTGCAGTATGAAGGAAAGCCCATTAACCGCTTTTACATCGAAAACATGAACCTGCTGGAGCAACGCTATTCTCTTGCGACAAAAAACCTTTCACCCGAAGATATCTCAACCGTACAGGTCTATGAAAATCACGAACCGGTAAAGATGATTCGTGACCGTAGCGACTCTGAACAGGCCGCGCTCAACATCAAATTGAAGGAGGATACCAAAGCAAAATGGTTACATTCATTCGATTTTGGCGTTGGGGGGAGCCCGTTTCTGTACGATGCAAATGGTACGCTCGCCCGTTTTTCTCGTGTTAACCAGTCGATGATGATAGGGAAAGCAAACAATACAGGCAAAGATGTATTTCTGGAGTTAAAATTGCACAGGTTGCAGCCGGGAGAGGTTTTTCGTCCCGGGTTACCGGAAGGTATCTCCGACCAACTGAACCCGCTGTCGGGAAATTCATCATTTTTCACGCGCGACCGTGCCCGGTTTAATGAAAGTGCCATCACTTCCCTTAACCAGTTATGGCGTGTAGCCGAAGAGGGTGACCTGCGCCTGAATATCAATTACGGGGTCGAAAAGGAACAACGGGAGCGAGTGATGGAGAGTGCATACTTGTTCGTAGACCAACCCTCCATCATCCTAAATGATCACACTTCACAAAGAGTCAATTGGCACAAACTGGAAAATGAATTGGCTTATACGGCAAACCGCTCTTCTTACTTTCTGGAAGAAAAACTACATCTCAATCTTCACTGGAAAGAAGCATTGGCCGAAATCGAGACCAATCAGGATGCCATTCGGCAAAAGTTGGATCTGCCACGGATACACATCAAAAACAGACTCTCCATCTCGAGATTGATAGGGGATGTCTCAATAGGTGCAGGCAGCAATACGGAGTTTACGCGTCTGCCACAAACCCTATCCATCCTCTCTTCCGACACCCTGTCACTGTTTTCCACTCAATCGGCATACCAATCAGTCCAATTCAATGACGGCTTCAGTGACACTTTTATTACGCTCAATTACAAAAAGCGGAATCACTCAATCGATCTGAAGGCCGGGGTAGAATGGGTATGGGAGGCGATTGAATCGGAACTGGATCCTTTACCCGAAATGCATGATCACTTTCACAACAGCCTGACATGGGAAACTACCCGGTTTTATGCCGAACCGTCGCATAGGTTGAATTACAGGCACTGGACGATTACTTCTTCCGTTTCGGCAAATTACATCCAATCCGATTATTCAGGCAAAAAAGAGAACGATATATACTTTAATCCCCTTTTCCGGTTGATCTATGAACCAAACGGGAACATCAAATTCAATGCAGGATATAGCTACCGTCTACGCTATGGTGATCTAAACCAAATGCAAACGGGATATATACTAAAAAGATATGATCAATTCTCGAAAGGTATTGAAGCACTGCAACGGACCGCGACCCAAAGCCTGAACTGGGGTGTTTTCTATAAAAACATCTCTCATTTTATCAACCTGCATTATCTAGGCTTTTACTCATATTATAGAAACAATCTGGTGCCGGCCATTCTTATCCGGGATTACTACAACTTTACCAGGTGGGAATATAAAGAGAATCCCGCCACATTCTGGGTAAACAGACTGTCGGCAACCAAATTGTTCACCAACATTTCGCTGACCGCCGGTTTGAGCCTTACATATAACCAAAACCAAACGACAATGGAACAACAGGGGGCTGCCATCCAATACACAAATCACTCTCTTGCGATGTCGCCATCACTGAAATGGAACGCAAAAAAGAACCTGAACTTCGATTACACAATGGATGCATTCTTCACAGGGGTGAGTATTAACAAAGCACCCAATTCCACTGTCAGCAATCTGCTGTTTGCCGATCTTGGAGTACAGTATGTTTTTAAAAAAGTGACTCTTCATTTGGATTGGACCAATATCTTCAATCAGAAACAGCATGTTACAGCCAGTTACAATGCCATCAACACCCTCACACGTGTAGATCATCTTCGCCCGGCTGAGGTGCTTGTAACTCTTAGATTCAAACGGTTAGGGAAATGCCGGTCCTCGGACCCGCTTACCCATTTCTCCTCAGCACGATCCTGAAGGTAGTGCCTTTATCCAATTCCGACTTCAAAACAAAGATTTTACCTTTGTGGTTCACCTCCACGATCCGTTTCACCAATGGTAGGCCAAGTCCCCACCCCCGCTCTTTGGTG
>RZYK01000193.1 GCA_009930355.1 Campylobacterota bacterium
TTTTTGTATTGTTGAAAAATCAACAGATCTTTTTTTTAAAGAGTTACTTTGTGTTCAAGAACGTTTTTTAATTTTGGTTTTTGATAAGCATGAGGTTGTATTGCAGTACAATAATAAAGTTGAACAGTTTTTACAAAGACTCATAGGGTGTCACATGAGAGAGTTAAAAGATATCGCAGCTCAAGTTGGCTTATATGAACTCCATGACAAACTTTCTGCAATCTTCTCTCAATCTTCTCTTTTGCGAGAAGGTGATAAATCGATGTATGCCATCGCCCATGAGTTACAAAATGATGCTTTCATTCATACGTTTAGAATGCTTCACTTTGTCAAGTCCATTGATGATGGACTCTATTTTGATGGGTTCGTTCCAAAAGGATGTATGGCCGTCAAACAAAAAGCGAAACTGAGTGATAATGATACTGTCGTAGACCTTTTCTGTTTTGGTCGAATTGAAAGTAATTTTGAAGATTTTTTTAATCAAGTTAAGGAGTAATATGTGGATGAAAAACTAAAAGAAGAGCAGGGTATTGCAGATATATCTGCTGAAATTATCCCTGAATGTTGCAAAGATGCGAGTGAGGAGTCATGCGAGCAAAAAAGTGAAGTGGAACTGCTCAATGAAAAAATCGCAGAGCTTGAAGATAAATATTTAAGAGCAAATGCTGATTTTGACAATATAAAGCGACGTTTAGAAAAAGAGAAGATGCAAGCTATTGCTTATGCACATGAAGTCTTTGCACGAGATCTTTTACCTGTCATTGATTCTTTAGAAATGGCTATTTTAGCAGGGAATAATGCGGACGTTGATAGTGCTGATTTGTTAGCCAAAGTGAAAGAAGGTTTAGAATTGACCATTGAGCAATTTAGAAAAACGTTCGAAAAACACGGAGTAGAGTTAGTTGATATTGAAGGTACATTTGATCCGAATTTCCACGAAGCAGTAATGCAAGTAGAGAGCGAGGAGAAATCAAGCGGTGAAATTTTACAAGTCTTTCAAAAGGGCTATAAAATTAAAGAGCGTATTTTAAGACCAGCAATGGTGAGTATTGTCAAATAAAAAAGTAAAGTTTCTGCCAACTTTATTGGCAAGCTTTAGTGCCCTAGTGGCCAACGTAGCCAAAAGGAGCTTTGCTTCGTTGGCGTATCAAAAATAAAAACCAAAAGGATAAAAAATGGGAAAAGTAATTGGAATTGATTTAGGAACTACAAATTCATGTGTTTCTGTTTATGAAAGGGGTGAGAGTAAAGTTATCCCAAATAAAGAGGGTAAAAACACTACACCGTCTGTTGTTGCGTTTACGGATAAAGAAGAAGTTCTTGTGGGCGATACTGCAAAACGTCAAGCTGTAACAAATCCTAAAAGAACTATTTATTCAATTAAAAGAATTATGGGTTTAATGAGTAATGAAGAAAAAGCGAATGAAGCCAAAAAACGTCTTCCTTATGCGGTTGTTGATAGAAATGGTGCATGCGCCATTGAAATTGATGGCAAAGTGTATACTCCACAAGAGATTAGTGCAAAAGTATTGATGAAACTTAAAGAAGATGCAGAGAGTTTCTTGGGTGAAGAGGTAACGGACGCTGTTATTACTGTTCCTGCCTACTTTAATGATTCACAACGTAAAGCAACCAAAGAAGCAGGTACGATTGCAGGTCTTAATGTTCTAAGAATTATTAATGAGCCAACAGCGGCTGCGCTTTCTTATGGTTTAGATAAAAAAGAAGCTGAGAAAATTGTGGTTTATGACTTGGGGGGTGGTACGTTTGACGTAACCGTGCTTGAGACAGGCGATAATGTTGTTGAAGTTCTCTCTACAGGTGGTGATGCGTTCTTAGGTGGTGATGACTTTGACAACCGCTTAATTGACTGGTTAGTGGGTGAGTTTAAAAATGAAAATGGTATTGATTTAAAATCAGATGTTATGGCACTTCAACGTTTAAAAGAAGCAGCTGAAAATGCCAAAAAAGAGCTCTCTTCTTCGAATGAGACAGAGATTAACTTGCCATTTATCACCGCAGATGCGACAGGTCCAAAACACTTGGTTAAAAAATTAACCCGTGCTAAATTTGAGTCAATGATTGAGGATTTGGTAGCCCTTACCATTAAGAAAATCAAAGAAGTTGTGAACGATTCTGATTTGAAAAAAGCCGAGATTAAAGAAATTGTTATGGTTGGTGGTTCAACTCGTGTTCCTTTGGTTCAGCAAAAAGTAAAAGAGTTTTTTGAAAAAGAACTCAACAAATCTGTAAACCCTGATGAAGTGGTCGCCATTGGTGCTGCGATTCAAGGTGCGGTTATTAAGGGTGATGTGAAAGATATCCTTCTTTTAGATGTTACACCGCTTAGCCTTGGTATTGAGACGTTAGGTGGCGTTATGACAAAGTTGATTGAGAAGGGAACCACCATTCCTGTTAAAAAATCTCAAGTATTCTCAACAGCGGAAGATAACCAACCAGCGGTTACTATTCATGCGCTTCAAGGTGAGCGTGAGTTTGCACGAGACAATAAATCTTTAGGACAGTTCAATCTTGAGAGTATTCCACCAGCACCTCGTGGTGTACCTCAAATTGAAGTCTCTTTTGACATTGATGCGAATGGTATTTTAACGGTTTCTGCAAAAGATAAAGCAACTGGTAAAGTACAAGAGATCAAAATTTCTGGTAGTTCAGGACTGGATGATGCTGAAATTGAGAGAATGGTTAAAGATGCTGAACTTCATAAAGAAGAAGATAAAAAACGTAAAGAAGCCGTTGATGCTAGAAATCAAGCCGATGCTTTAGCACACCAAACAGAAAAATCTTTAAGTGAAATGGGGGATGCAATTAGCGCTGAAGAGAAAGCAAAAATTGAAGCAGCACTTAAAGAGCTTAAAGATGTATTGGCTAATGAAAGTGCAAGTAAAGAAGAGATTGATGCGAAAGTAAAATCCTTAAGTGAGGCGAGTCATAAACTAGCTGAAGCCATGTACAAAAAAGATCAAGGTGAAGCAGGTGCTACTGGTGAAACACCAAAAGCAAAAAAAGATGACGATGTTATTGATGCTGAAGTAGAATAAAGCATTTCCATGACCTAGCTTTTAGCTAGGTCATACCTTTACATGTAAAGATTTAACCATTCAAATGTGAAAGATTTTCACTGGGTAGATTTTGTTCCATAATTTCTATCTCTTCCCTTCCTGTACGCAAAACTTCTAGATCTGTTTGTAGGTGTTTGTTCTTAATTTTTTCAGGATATTCAACATTCTTCAAAATATATTTGATGGTATTGAGGCGAGCCTTCTTTTTGTCATCTGAGAGAATAATTGTCCATGGACAGCGTGGATTATTGGAAGCTAAAAGCATAGAGTATTTAGCGATGGTGTAGTGATCCCAAAGCTCTTGAGACTTTTCATCTACGGGAGAGAGTTTAAATTGTTTTAAAGGGTCATTTTTTCGTTCTAAAAAGCGTTTTGCTTGCTCTTCTTTACTCACAGAAAAGTAGAATTTAAAAAGAATAATCCCTGAATTAACAAGCATTCTTTCAAATTTTGGTACTTCGCGTAAAAATTCTTTGTGCTCTTTTTGTGTACAAAATCCCATAACAGGCTCAACCCCTGCACGGTTGTACCATGACCTATCAAAAAGAACAATTTCTCCGGCAGAGGGCAGGTGTGATGTGTAGCGTTGAAAATACCATTGTGTTCGTTCTGTATCGGAAGGTTTTGCAAGTGCCACAATACGTGCACCCCTTGGATTTAAGTGTTCAGTGATGCGCTTAATGGTGCCACCTTTACCTGCCGCATCTCGCCCTTCGATAACAATAAGAACTTTAAGACCCTGCTCTTTAACATGATTTTGAAATTTTAAAAGTTCAATTTGGAGGTGTTTGAGTTCTTTTTCATATTTAATTTCACTTTTTTTAACCCACACTTGAACTTTTTCTTCTTTTTCTAGCTCTTTTATGGGGAGATTTTCCTCATGTTCATCTACTATTTTTTCTTTTTTCTTTTTACCCATCTTTAACTCCTTTGTGATAAATAAAATAACATTTTAATTTAAAAAAGATTTAGTGTTCTTCGCTACAATAAAAAATATTTT
>RZYK01000020.1 GCA_009930355.1 Campylobacterota bacterium
TTCCACCATTTCAGGCGTAATATGATGTACGGCCATGGCTTCATAAGAGATGGCAAGAGGCGGTTTGCACATATCGTTATGAATCTCTTCTATTTCCAACTCTTCATTGAGAACAAAAAAAGCCAACTGACACACACGATCTTTTTCAAATATGCCTGTTGTCTCAGTATCAAGTAAAATAATCTTCATGCCAAATTTCCCCTCAAAAAGTTCAAAAATTACCTTTTTTTATCTTTACATGTAAAGATTATTCTTTCGTTATTTCACGGATCGCTTCATACTCATTTTTACGTAGAGCCTCAAGTAAAATAAGAATTTCATCACTAGGAACACCCATTTGACTCAGCGCTTCTTCACCTGTGCGAATACTGCTTTCTAGGGTTTCAGCAATCACCCAATTGGCTCCTGCAAAAAGTAATTTGTCCATCACTTTAATATCTAAAGCTCTGGCCAAAATCTTAATGTGCGGATAGGTCTCTTTAATGTGTTTTACAATTTTAATGGCATTTAAACTGTGGTCAATAGAGACGATAAGCATGGATGCTTGATCCAATTTAATGGTATTTAAAAGCCTCATATCGGTAATATCTCCAAAAAAGACAGGCATCCCATTTTTACGCCCTAACGCTACTTCTTGGGTATTAATATCAAAGACCATAAAAGGAATCCCACTGCTTTTAAGCATCTTAGAAATAACCTTTCCTGTACTTCCATAGCCTGCAACAACTACCTTTTGTTCCATCGCGGCATTCTCTGTATTAAAATAAGAAAACTGAGACAGATTTGCCAGTTTATTGGCAAGAGAACACCCAAAACTATACAGCACAGGGGTTAAAAGCATACTAATTGAAATCACACCAATCCCCACCACAAAAAGCGTATCATCAATTAAATTAATGGCTTTGGCAGCACCAAAAAGAACAAAGCCAAACTCACCGCTTTGATTGAGTAAAAATGCCAACTTAATTGCGCCACTTTTATTGCCTCCAAATGCTAACACAAGAGCAAAAACAACCAAAGCTTTTAAAATCAAGATAACAATAATATGCCCACTAAAAACCAAAGGGTTATCCCAAATGGCATTAAAATCAATAGACATACCAACGGCAATAAAGAAAAGACTCATTAAAATACCCTTGAATGGTTCAAGGATAGATTCGATCTGAAAATTATACCGAGAGGTAGAGAGAAACATTCCCATTAAAAAAGCACCCAAAGCCATAGAAAGTCCAGCATTATCCATCAAATAGGCGGAAAGAACTACGCTTAACATGGTTAAAAGTAAAAAAGCATCTTTATTACGCTGTTTTGCGACCTTATCGAGTGCACTAGGAATAATATAACGACCAAAAGCAACCAAAAGAATAAACATTACCACAACCGTTGCTAAAGACTCCCACCATGGTGTTTGAGATGTTTGCTGTTGATTGGAAAGTAAGGGAAGAACCGCAAGAAGAGGCACAACGGCTAAATCTTGAAGGAGCAAAATAGCAAACGCACTTTTACCATGTTCAGTATTGAGTTTGCCTTTTTCTTGCAACAATTGCATGACCAAAGCAGTTGAAGAAAGCGCTAATGTAAAACCTATAAGCATCGCCACACTCAGATTTTCAACAAAAAAATTCATATAAAAACCAAGGACAACACCTGAGACAATCACCTGTAAAGAACCTAACCCAAACACCTCTTTGCGCATTGACCAAAGCTTTGAGGGTTGCATCTCAAGCCCAATAATAAAAAGTAAAAGCACCACACCAAACTCAGTAAAATGGCGTAATGTTTCTACTTGACTCGTAACTGTAAAACCTCCCGTATGGGGACCCACAATAATACCTGCAATTAATAAACCCAAAATAGAACCAAGCCCAATATGTCTTGAAACCGTCACCATAATTGACGTAATCGCTAAAAGTACCAATACCGAGAGAAGGAACAAGTCCATCAAAACCCCTTTTTTGTTTTACATGTAAAAACTTATAACACAATCTCTTGATGAATATTTAAACCAAACCCTGACAATCCAACATAGTCTTTACGTTTAGTGGTCGAAAGTAAATTAATATTTTCAATACCCAATTTTTTAACAATTTGTGCACCAATGCCAAACTCACGAAGTTCTGGATTTGAAGTGTATTCACTGTCAATAAAAATAAAAATACCATTGTTTTTTTTCAAATACTCAATCGCTTTTAAAACGCCACTGTACTTTTTCTCATTGGCTAATAATTCATTATCGGGAATAATATGATGAAATTTTACCGCACTTGTTTTAGAAATTTCCCCAAAAGCATAGACAATATGATGATTTCCCTCGTGATCCACCATGTCAATTTTACGTGTGGTAGCACCAAAAAATTCTACATTTGCCGATGCAACTTCTCTTACTAACGATTCAGATTGCATACGATATGCCACAATATCAGAGATATAAACAATGTTAATACCATTTTTTTTACAAAAAAGATCCAAATCATCACGACGTGCCATATGACCATCTTCTTTCATAACTTCACAAATAACGGCGACTTCAGAAACGCCAGCCAAACGACATAAATCCACAGAACCCTCGGTATGACCTGTTCGAACCAACGTTCCGCCTTTACGCGCTATTAGAGGGAAGATATGACCAGGACGCACTAACTCCTCAGGACGACTCACAGAATCAGCTAAAATCTTAATGGTCACATCCCGCTCATACGCTGAAATACCCGTAGAACAAATACGAGCATCCACCGAAACGGTAAATGCTGTCTCATGCTGAGAGTCATTGTTTTGTACCATAGGGACTAATGAAAGACGTTTTGCAACCTCTTCTTTTAAAGAGACACAAATAAGCCCTTTCGCCTCTGATGCCATAAAATTGACTTTCTCTGGCGTAGAAAATGTCGCAGCATAAACAAGGTCACCCTCATTCTCACGATCTTCATCGTCCACCATCATAACCATCTTCCCGTGCTTGATATCTTCTATCGCTTGTTTCACTCTTTGAATAGGCATTGTTTGCTCCAAAAAAATAATATAATGGATTATAGTAAATTACCCTTGACAAACAAATTAAAAATCACTATAATTTCACCTCGTTAAAGGCATTGGGGTGTCGCCAAGCGGTAAGGCACTGGTTTTTGGTACCAGCATTCAGGGGTTCGAATCCCTTCACCCCATCCACCTTTTACATCTTCCGTCGCGGGATAGAGCAGTTGGTAGCTCGTCGGGCTCATAACCCGAAGGTCGTTGGTTCAAGTCCGACTCCCGCAACCATTTCAAACCTCACAAAATCGAACTTATGAAGCTTTTTTTAAAAAACTTTTACTTCAAAAAAAGTGATACTTAAATATGTTCACATATAGACTCTACTTTAAATACTGTTTAAATACAACTCTTGTGTCGGTTCGAGACAATACGTTGAAACTCTAAAATCATCTCATAACCGTAGTTTAAATACAACTCTTGTGTCGGTTCGAGGATACAACTTTATCAGATAATGAGATTCTTAAAAAGTTTAAATACAACTCTTGTGTCGGTTCGAGGCAAGAGGATAGACTTTTAGAGAGACGCTTTTGTGTTTAAATACAACTCTTGTGTCGGTTCGAGCTTCTCTAAGGCTTGACACTTCTAGTCGTAGAAAAAGTTTAAATACAACTCTTGTGTCGGTTCGAGATGATAGAGATTAAATTTGACATTATGCAAAAATTGTTTAAATACAACTCTTGTGTCGGTTCGAGCATGCTCTTTCTCTGTGTAGCTCGTCTTAATCACTGTTTAAATACAACTCTTGTGTCGGTTCGAGGGGCAGTTTTAGAACACGTTGAGTCTAAAAGCTAGTTTAAATACAACTCTTGTGTCGGTTCGAGTTAGCACTGAACAGCAACATAAAGGATAGCACACAAAGTTTAAATACAACTCTTGTGTCGGTTCGAGGGGAGTTGGTAGTGAGGTTTATAGCCCTCTTTCCAGTTTAAATACAACTCTTGTGTCGGTTCGAGAGCGATAATAGTTATAGATACCTTCAGGTGCATCGTTTAAATACAACTCTTGTGTCGGTTCGAGGAGAAGGAAAGGGTTTATAGGCGAACCCTCTTTTAGTTTAAATACAACTCTTGTGTCGGTTCGAGTTAATTTCATCAATTTGAACTTTTGATTGATAAAATGTTTAAATACAACTCTTGTGTCGGTTCGAGAATCGTATGTTATTTTATATACGCACCATGAACCATGTTTAAATACAACTCTTGTGTCGGTTCGAGAACAATATGCTTAAGTTTTTATCTTCCTCACTGTTGTTTAAATACAACTCTTGTGTCGGTTCGAGTCAAGGATAGTATTCTGTGTTTTAAAAGGATTCCAGTTTAAATACAACTCTTGTGTCGGTTCGAGAAAGGAAGAGAGAATTCTAACCCTAGATTCGATACATGTTTAAATACAACTCTTGTGTCGGTTCGAGTCGAGCAACATCGCAACGAATTAAATGAGATGGTGTTTAAATACAACTCTTGTGTCGGTTCGAGTAAATCAGCGCCTAAGCTTTCACCATCTTTTTTGGTTTAAATACAACTCTTGTGTCGGTTCGAGGGTTAAACTCACACATGCAATGCCAAGAACCGCAAGTTTAAATACAACTCTTGTGTCGGTTCGAGCGAGTACAACGAGGATGTGTACAACGATAGTGAAGGTTTAAATACAACTCTTGTGTCGGTTCGAGTTGGATATATCCCCAACGAAACCACGTAGGATGTGCGCTTGTTTAAATACAACTCTTGTGTCGGTTCGAGTAGCGTTGCCAAATTGAAAATGTAGGTTTTCTCGTGTTTAAATACAACTCTTGTGTCGGTTCGAGTAGTGCGTGAACCTTGTTTTAGTTGTACACGATATTTGTTTAAATACAACTCTTGTGTCGGTTCGAGCTAGCAAAAACCCAAAGGACACTATAACTAAGCCTTGTTTAAATACAACTCTTGTGTCGGTTCGAGTCATTGTGGTTTTAAAAACATGTCCCATGCTACTAAGTTTAAATACAACTCTTGTGTCGGTTCGAGTGTAACGGTTTGGGTAAAATGTAGGAAAGCCCTCAGTTTAAATACAACTCTTGTGTCGGTTCGAGCAGGTATTTCAAAATTAATTTTGTCCGTTGTATCTTGTTTAAATACAACTCTTGTGTCGGTTCGAGATAATGTTTTGTGAGTACTCTTGATAAGAAGCGTAGGTTTAAATACAACTCTTGTGTCGGTTCGAGCGAGACTTCATCGCCACCCTTATACATGTTATTCAGTTTAAATACAACTCTTGTGTCGGTTCGAGCGGGCAATTGTCGCACAGTAAAATTCTTGTATCGCGTTTAAATACAACTCTTGTGTCGGTTCGAGCGAAACACACACCCATGCCCAGGGCAATGATAGCGAGTTTAAATACAACTCTTGTGTCGGTTCGAGATATGTTCCATCTAAATTTAAAAATGAATATTTTAGGTTTAAATACAACTCTTGTGTCGGTTCGAGGCTTAACCGCTGGTTCTGTAATTGTGTTTTTTACAGTTTAAATACAACTCTTGTGTCGGTTCGAGAAAGGCGATTTTAAGACAAATGTGTTTCTAAACAAGTTTAAATACAACTCTTGTGTCGGTTCGAGAAGATATGTCTAACCGAGGTTTGTCTCTTTGTTCTTTGTTTAAATACAACTCTTGTGTCGGTTCGAGACGAACGGGGACACAGTCCCAGATTCGTGAAGATGGTTTAAATACAACTCTTGTGTCGGTTCGAGCATCTGGTTTAAAAGATGCGGCAGTGATTAGGCGGTTTAAATACAACTCTTGTGTCGGTTCGAGGATTTAGGCTTAAGTGTTGAAGATTTTAACGCCCTCAGTTTAAATACAACTCTTGTGTCGGTTCGAGATGTTCGATAGAAAAAAAGATGATTTAGATTATATGTTTAAATACAACTCTTGTGTCGGTTCGAGGGATAGGAGACATTGTTATGACTACTTTTTTTATGTTTAAATACAACTCTTGTGTCGGTTCGAGCCGCCTTGTAGCGATAACAGATTTCTTTTTTAACTGGTTTAAATACAACTCTTGTGTCGGTTCGAGCGTTTCCCTATTTTTTTATACTCCGCCACCAGCTAGTTTAAATACAACTCTTGTGTCGGTTCGAGTGAAACCAAGACTGCTCAACACCGTTTTCATCTTTTGTTTAAATACAACTCTTGTGTCGGTTCGAGCAAAATCTTCAAGTACGGTCACTTCGGTTTGATTGTTTAAATACAACTCTTGTGTCGGTTCGAGCAAATCGTTACATTGCAGAAATTCAGAATAGAGTTGTTTAAATACAACTCTTGTGTCGGTTCGAGCTGCAGCGAGTGCGTTTTGTACTGCTATTTTGGAGTTTAAATACAACTCTTGTGTCGGTTCGAGTTTTTTATAAGCGATGAAAAAGGAAAATATATAGGGTTTAAATACAACTCTTGTGTCGGTTCGAGGGATTTAAAAAAATATGATTGGAGCGCTGTTCTAAAGTTTAAATACAACTCTTGTGTCGGTTCGAGTGCGTTCCTTTCCTCGATATTCAAAAATTTAAAATTAGTTTAAATACAACTCTTGTGTCGGTTCGAGGGATTTAAAAAAATATGATTGGAGCGCTGTTCTAAAGTTTAAATACAACTCTTGTGTCGGTTCGAGCTCCGTGAAATATTGCTCATTATCATCTAAAAAAAAGTTTAAATACAACTCTTGTGTCGGTTCGAGTATGCTTTATGAAAGTAGTAGATGATGATGGTGCTGGTTTAAATACAACTCTTGTGTCGGTTCGAGGTCCATATCCGAGATGTATTGGAAAGCTTGGTAACGTTTAAATACAACTCTTGTGTCGGTTCGAGCACCACATACACGTCACCATCTTTGATTTCTATCGTTTAAATACAACTCTTGTGTCGGTTCGAGCTTTTAACGATTCACCTCTATCGCCTTTGTCACCTTGTTTAAATACAACTCTTGTGTCGGTTCGAGTAGCCCCAAAATTAGCCGAGAACTATGTGACATTGTTTAAATACAACTCTTGTGTCGGTTCGAGTCTAGTAAGCTCATAGAGCTTTTTGTATCGTTTAGTTTAAATACAACTCTTGTGTCGGTTCGAGCCGTAATGAACCCTTTTTTATCTCGTTCTATCTTGTTTAAATACAACTCTTGTGTCGGTTCGAGACTTCCATATCGCCGAGTATCTTTTCAGGGTTCTTTGTTTAAATACAACTCTTGTGTCGGTTCGAGTCGCCCGCTATTTTGTAGGAGACACGGGATATAGCAGTTTAAATACAACTCTTGTGTCGGTTCGAGGAGGCCGAATTTCTAAGTAATGTCGTGGGTATGTTGTTTAAATACAACTCTTGTGTCGGTTCGAGCGTTTTGATGGGTTTGACACGTTAGAATTTAGCGGGTTTAAATACAACTCTTGTGTCGGTTCGAGAAAAGACAAGAGACTGCGGATAATAATTTGAATCTGTTTAAATACAACTCTTGTGTCGGTTCGAGAAGCAGCACGCCCGACACACATTGTTAAAACAAAGTTTAAATACAACTCTTGTGTCGGTTCGAGACAGGTCTTCCATCGTGTTGTGTGTAGTAAGGATGTTTAAATACAACTCTTGTGTCGGTTCGAGGAGTCGGTGCTGATGCATAAGGCTCTTACGGGAGACAGTTTAAATACAACTCTTGTGTCGGTTCGAGCTTTTGCTTAAGATAAGTGGGCTTGTTGTTAAGGTGTTTAAATACAACTCTTGTGTCGGTTCGAGAGCAGGCTCAGAGGTGGAGCCATGAGCGTTAATCGTTTAAATACAACTCTTGTGTCGGTTCGAGTCGCCCGCTATTTTGTAGGAGACACGGGATATAGCAGTTTAAATACAACTCTTGTGTCGGTTCGAGATAAAAAAACAAGCTTTCCATTTTCCCTCGATACCTGTTTAAATACAACTCTTGTGTCGGTTCGAGTCGCTATAAGCTTGTTTACATGTTTTGCATCTATGTTTAAATACAACTCTTGTGTCGGTTCGAGAAAGACGGTGCGCATACAATCGCCTCGTGGGGCTGGTTTAAATACAACTCTTGTGTCGGTTCGAGCAAGAACAAGCTCAGGAAATAGGCTTCCTTGATGAGTTTAAATACAACTCTTGTGTCGGTTCGAGAAATTATGTTTAAAATCATAATGAACGGTAACGTTAGTTTAAATACAACTCTTGTGTCGGTTCGAGATTAACAGTTTCTTTCATTGTATCAAGCGTACTATGTTTAAATACAACTCTTGTGTCGGTTCGAGGTTCTTGGTTCTGCTGTTGCTCTAAGCTCAAACGTTAGTTTAAATACAACTCTTGTGTCGGTTCGAGATATTTTAGTAAGAGATTACGATCCGCCTTTTATTGTTTAAATACAACTCTTGTGTCGGTTCGAGTGTGCGAGGCACACAAAGAAGCGGCAACTATGCCTGTTTAAATACAACTCTTGTGTCGGTTCGAGACAATGTATACACCAATAACTTCGGAGTCTGATAGTTTAAATACAACTCTTGTGTCGGTTCGAGTGCCGTGCAAAAAGTAGGCTTTGCCTCTTCGCTTCGTTTAAATACAACTCTTGTGTCGGTTCGAGGTGCCGTGCAAAAAGTAGGCTTTGCCTCTTCGCTTCGTTTAAATACAACTCTTGTGTCGGTTCGAGCGGCATATACTGCTTTATTAATTTTAATTATGAAGTTTAAATACAACTCTTGTGTCGGTTCGAGGGAGTTTGTTAAGCACCTGCTCCGTGTTGTGTTAAAGTTTAAATACAACTCTTGTGTCGGTTCGAGTGTTCGCTTTACTACATCGCACACCCTCGTGCCACAAGTTTAAATACAACTCTTGTGTCGGTTCGAGGCACCACCGCTAACAGCATGAACTGAACCTGTTGCAAGTTTAAATACAACTCTTGTGTCGGTTCGAGGCGTCTCGCCTTGATTATACACAACAGAATCAGCAAGTTTAAATACAACTCTTGTGTCGGTTCGAGGGGTTCATCTTCCAAAGCGTTTGAATAAAGCCTTTATGTTTAAATACAACTCTTGTGTCGGTTCGAGAAATAAAAGCGTGGCGCAATTTCAACACTATTTTAAGTTTAAATACAACTCTTGTGTCGGTTCGAGAAATATCAAAATCCACGGGAACTTTTGCGAACTCATGTTTAAATACAACTCTTGTGTCGGTTCGAGAAGAGTGTGGCAATCTTGGTGGTACTCCTTTGAAGGTTTAAATACAACTCTTGTGTCGGTTCGAGACTTTACAATTAAACGCATTGATAAATTTGTACAGTTTAAATACAACTCTTGTGTCGGTTCGAGTTAAAATTGATATAAAAGAAACAGATAGATACATGTTTAAATACAACTCTTGTGTCGGTTCGAGCCCTTTTTGTTTTGCGGATTATTATATGCCATCTCTGTTTAAATACAACTCTTGTGTCGGTTCGAGAAGGTAGAGGCATGGGCGGAACAGCGAAAATAATGTTTAAATACAACTCTTGTGTCGGTTCGAGGCTTTCAACCGCTTCATTGAGGGCATTAGGCACCGTTTAAATACAACTCTTGTGTCGGTTCGAGTTCAACCTCTGCACTCCAAACGATTGCCAATCGTGGTTTAAATACAACTCTTGTGTCGGTTCGAGCAGGGCTATCTGAGCAAATCAACCAACTTAAACTGTTTAAATACAACTCTTGTGTCGGTTCGAGCGCTTCACTTCATCTGCATTAAAAGGATGAATACGGTTTAAATACAACTCTTGTGTCGGTTCGAGCTCATCGTAATCAACAATGGGTTCATCTTCAATAACGTTTAAATACAACTCTTGTGTCGGTTCGAGGTAGGCGATAATAATGCTACTAATAAAGATTCTAAGTTTAAATACAACTCTTGTGTCGGTTCGAGTTAATGATGATGGTATCGGTTTCTTTTTGTTCTTGTTTAAATACAACTCTTGTGTCGGTTCGAGTTGAAAACTAAACTATGGTTTATGTTTTTGCTGTTTCGGTTTAAATACAACTCTTGTGTCGGTTCGAGAACGAGATTTTTTAATAAATTGCTATAATTAAACTAGTTTAAATACAACTCTTGTGTCGGTTCGAGTATAAAAGAAGGTGACCTTTACAACGCACTTGAAAAGTTTAAATACAACTCTTGTGTCGGTTCGAGTCGACCCAAAGGCTCATGCTATCAATACGATACTTGTTTAAATACAACTCTTGTGTCGGTTCGAGCCTTGCTTCTGCGTGTTAAGTTCTTCTTTTGGTACAGTTTAAATACAACTCTTGTGTCGGTTCGAGTCTCCATCAACAAATCAAAGAAAAGCTCATAGCTTCGTTTAAATACAACTCTTGTGTCGGTTCGAGTCTTATTTTACAAGATTGTATTGAAAAGCTTGACGCAGTTTAAATACAACTCTTGTGTCGGTTCGAGCAAACACAAAACGCTCTTATTGAGCAGTACCGTGGTTTAAATACAACTCTTGTGTCGGTTCGAGATGTGCTCATCATAATTCAAAGACAAATCACCTGAGTTTAAATACAACTCTTGTGTCGGTTCGAGTTATTGCTGCGGCTGCGGATATGTATATCGCACTGCAGTTTAAATACAACTCTTGTGTCGGTTCGAGGAGCAGCCAAATAAAATCACTCTCGCTAAATCAAGTTTAAATACAACTCTTGTGTCGGTTCGAGAAAAAATTGTAATAAAAAATAAAAGAATCAACTCAGTTTAAATACAACTCTTGTGTCGGTTCGAGACACGATGACCTCATGGATGCACTAGCGTACATCAGTTTAAATACAACTCTTGTGTCGGTTCGAGCAGCAAGAATACAATATGCAACTCAGTAGGCTTCGGTTTAAATACAACTCTTGTGTCGGTTCGAGGAAATGAACGTAGGTATCTGAGTAGGGCACCGAAGTTTAAATACAACTCTTGTGTCGGTTCGAGTATTTACCCTTTTAATGCTTTACAAGTTGCCATCGCGTTTAAATACAACTCTTGTGTCGGTTCGAGGCCCTGCATTATCTAAAAAGATGATTTGCCCTGCACGGTTTAAATACAACTCTTGTGTCGGTTCGAGCCGCAAAACTTAGGTACATGCACGGTGATGGAAAGGTTTAAATACAACTCTTGTGTCGGTTCGAGATGGCGTTCCCTTTTGAGATTGGCGAGGTAAGTGCGTTTAAATACAACTCTTGTGTCGGTTCGAGCGTGGTGTCAAACACGCCATTAAACGCATACCCTTGTTTAAATACAACTCTTGTGTCGGTTCGAGCATAGGTTGAGCCTACATCATTCTTTGTTTTCCCGTTTAAATACAACTCTTGTGTCGGTTCGAGTGATTGTAGAGCACGAAAAAACAGTAAACGTTTTGGGTTTAAATACAACTCTTGTGTCGGTTCGAGGTGGGTGGAATGTTCTCTTTAGGTATACCGTTGCAAAGTTTAAATACAACTCTTGTGTCGGTTCGAGTAAGCTGTATCTCACCTGCTTTAACTTCGTTTCCAAGTTTAAATACAACTCTTGTGTCGGTTCGAGAGCAGACTGTAATGCGTCATTGCCTGCAGTTTTGGTGTTTAAATACAACTCTTGTGTCGGTTCGAGCAACGTACAGTATGAAAACAATCAGCAGAGTTTAAATGTTTAAATACAACTCTTGTGTCGGTTCGAGAGTAACAGTCCTAAGAAAGCTTTGCATAAAAACGAGTTTAAATACAACTCTTGTGTCGGTTCGAGTTTATCGGCATTGGGATATGACGTTTTTGACCCAAGTTTAAATACAACTCTTGTGTCGGTTCGAGGCACGCTCGAGATTGGCGACACCTTAGGCAGTGTGCAGTTTAAATACAACTCTTGTGTCGGTTCGAGTGCTTGTGTAAGCGCTCTATTAAATATACGCACAGTTTAAATACAACTCTTGTGTCGGTTCGAGTTTTACACAAAAAAAACAGAAAAAATCCGATACCAGTTTAAATACAACTCTTGTGTCGGTTCGAGTAAAATTGTTTAACGCAGTGTCTAACGCAGTTCTATGTTTAAATACAACTCTTGTGTCGGTTCGAGTTACGCTTCTTATCAGGAATATTCTCAAAATATCATGTTTAAATACAACTCTTGTGTCGGTTCGAGCTAAAGTTGCTGATAAAGCTGATAGTTTTGCAACTAGTTTAAATACAACTCTTGTGTCGGTTCGAGGGTAAATAATGAAGTCTTTTTTTACAGGTGTCTTGTTTAAATACAACTCTTGTGTCGGTTCGAGGTTTGATATTAAAACTGAATTTGATGGTGATAGAGGGTTTAAATACAACTCTTGTGTCGGTTCGAGGGGCTAAATTATGGCACTTTTAAAAAAGAAAAAACCCATAAAATAGCCCTTTATATCATTTTTTCCAATTAAAATTAACAATGAATTGTTAAAGATCAAAAAGGCAGTGCAACGCCCTAATTATAGCGATTTTATACCTAAAAAACTAAACGGTGGTTGGAAAAATTAGATGAAAATTCCTTCGCTCTCCTTTTTTGGATTTCCTAGTGTTTCTTCACTGAAACTTCCTGAGGTTAACAGTTTGATGATCGTTACAAAATCGATTTCAGGGTCAATGACTTTTTTGAGTTCGCTGTGAAGTTTTATCTGGTTGGCGGGAGTGATGTTGCCTCTGAAAATGGACTTTTGGTGATGTTTGAGGTACTTTTTGCAAAGTTTGAAAACTTTGGCGACGCGGTATTTGCCAACGTCACTAAATTCATCGGCGATGTCGTAAAATAAAAAGACGTAATTATAGTTGGTTGTGTCTTTTTTCACATCTTTTCCTTGAGTAAAAAAGGGGTAAATTCTCTTCCTTCGACGATGGATTTGATGAGTTTGTAACCGTCGAGTTTGAGGCAATGTTTGTAGGAAACTTTGCGTTTGAGCTTTACATGTAAGAATGTTTCGTTCATGCGCTCTTCAAACGCATCGATAAAAATCTTCTTGCCCTCTTCGTTTAAAAGTGCGTAATTGAGGGATTTGTCAAAGTGTTTTTGCACTTGAAGTTGTTTCCGCCCCACGAGGTCGAAGATGGTTTTGAAAACGATGACGGGTTTAAATGCTTCGCTAAGATCTAGGCTCAAACTAAAGCGCCCTTCTCTTGGGCTATGAAGAAAACTGATGGCTTGGTTGAGGTGCGTGTGGTAAATGGAGGCGATGGTTTTGGTGTATAGCAGTGTGTTGCCAAAGCTGATGAGTGCATTCATGGGATTGTCGGGTGGACGTTTTACGCGCTTATTTAGCACAAAATCTTCTGGTAAAAAGTACTTAAAACTGTCATAAAATCGACTCCAAATCTGCCCCTCAACAAAGAGTACTTGTTCCACCTTCATCGTTACATGTAACAATGACTCGACATCATTTTTTAACCAATCTAAGTAAGGCTTGAGCTCTTTTTTGTCATGACGATAATAATGGTACAACACTTCATGGATGTTCTGCGCAATGGCGGAGACAATGTTTTTAGCGATGCTTAAGCGCTCATTAACAAAACTCAAAGACTGCTTTATGGTCAAATCACCGCTGATCAGGTACTCTTTGGGGTAAAAACTGCCACTGTAATTTCCATAGTAATTGAAAATGTGCATCGTGATGCCAGCCCTTGCGATGAAGTCGAGAAACTTGGTATTGAAGCTCACTTCATTGAGACAGTAAAGCTCCCTCGTCTCTTCGATAGGCAGGTAAAAATTGCCCTTTTCGTTGCTAAATGCGATGGAATTGTCTTTGCGTTTAAGCTCTCCCATGGAGAAGATGTAGCGTGTGTGATTTTTTGCCATGTGTTCCTCATATAAAACAATAATCGTAATAAGCGCACTTTTTGCATTTGTTTTCAAACTTTGGCGGCGGCGGTACGTTGGCATTTATAAGCGTTGAAATCGCATCTAAAACGCCCAAAAGTTCCTGTTCATTGTGCTCATCAAGCTCAATGATCTCGCTTTTGATGTTGTGGTTTTTTTCGTGGTACTCGACTTTGCCTTTGCGCTCAATGCCTTTGCCTTTAAGTTTGTAAAGATAAAGAAGCACTTGCCATTTCACCGCCTGCGGGTCGGAGTCGGACTTTTTGAGCTCCACAAGGTACTCTTTAGTAAGCTTGTCGATCTTGACGTTATCTATCTTGATCTCTGCTTGCTTGGACTTCTCTTCGCTGATCTCATGCAACACTTTGCCGATGCGCACGTCTTCAGAGTTGTCTTCAAGATTGATGCGATTGGCGTGGAGCCACAACTTTGTTTTGCAAATGAAATAATAGGAGATAAGGGTGCCAGTAATGTTATTTACCAAAATAAACCATCCACTTTGTTTTTTATATACTCAACTAACTGCAAACCTTTATATTCATCAAAAATATTTTCAGTTGCTAAATATATTCCAAGTGCACTATCAAAACCTTCAATAATAGCTGCACTTGCAATCTCTTTTTTCTCATCTATATAGTAAAAATTTTGATTAACTGTATATAGGCTTACATCTTTTTTTATTTTAGAATACTCATTGTCAATTTCTTTGATATTTTTCCAAAAGTTTTTATCTTGCTTGATAGCGCTCTTTCTTTTGTCAAGCTCAATTAATTTTTTCCAAATACTGATTGCGTCTGCACTTAATGGGATAAAAAAACTAAAGCTGAGTGGCGCATTTGCTATAAGAACAAACTCTTTATCAATATCCAAAAAATTTAATTTTTGAAAAGAAATATCTATTGAGTTTATTTCAACTTGAGCATCATAATACTTGTCCAATAAATTTTCCGAATATATTTCTTGTTCCGATATGATTTGATAGTCCTTGAGAATTTTACAAGTTTGTTCTATATCAAATTTAGTGTAAATTTTATGACCTTCAAAATTTTTGTCATTTTTAATTTTAATAATATCAGCCATACCACATGTTGATTTTTCTGCACTTCTGTTTCTTCTTCCCATCGATTGAATCATCAAATCAAGAGGTGCTAATTCTTCTAAGCCGTCTTCTAAAGATATATCCACCCCTGCTTGAATAAGTTGGGTTGCGACAACAATCTGCTTAATACCTTTTGTAGAATTTGACTTGATGGCTTTAATAATCTTTTGTCTCGAAATTGGAGCGACTGCACTTGTAAGTAAAAAAATATTTTCTTGTTCGTAACTAGAGTTTTTATTGATTAAATACTCATAAATTGCATTGGCTGTGTTTACTGTATTGACTCTAAACAGTAAGTCTTTTTGTGTTTGTACTTTTTCATCAATTTTTTCATATAATTTATCAAATGTATAACTTTCTGCAAGATCAACAACAATCTTGTAGCGATTGAAAAATTGTGAATTTTCTTCGGATGTTAATATCTCATCAATTGACTTAAATGTATAGCTATTATTTAAAATCTCTTTTTTGATATTAGGAAAGGTAGCACTGGCTACAATAATTTTGCAATTAAAAATTTCACTCATAAATTTTAAAAACTGTGTTACTGAGTACATCAATTCCAATGGTATGAGTTGTACTTCATCAATCAAAATGATACTATTAGCAAATTGATGAAATCGTTTGAATAAGGCATTCTTTCGTTTAAAAACGCCATAAAATAGTTGATGAAATGAAGTTACTACAAATTCGCTATCAAGCGTATCAAGCAAAAATTGTTTTTTATCTATCTCATATTCTTCCGAGCCTTGTTCAATAAGAAACTCTCCACTAAGGGAATGTTTTTCTAAAAAAACACGATTATCATTGCTATTGATGCCCATAAAATCTAGTAAATCTTTGAGAATGTTAGCATTTTGTTCTATTAAAGTAATGAAAGGTAAAAGATAAAAAACTTTTTGATAATGCAGTTCTTCTTTGATCTGCATTGCCAATTTATAAAGTAACAAGGTTTTTCCCGCACCTGTTGGTAATTTGATAAAAAATACTTTATTCTCTTTTACCTGATTAGTGTCAAATTCTTTGACAATGTTTTTATATATTTTTTCTCTTACTTCATCAAGCGGTGTCTTATCTCTTAACCGAAAATACTCTGATTTAAAATCATCAACTTTACTTGAATCAATAGCTTGACTCTTAATTTTCTCCAGTACTCTATCTCTAAAAATAGCATCTTCCTTATCGGCATAAATGAGCAATGAAAATAACAGCATAAAGATAAAAATATCGTTTTTAATGTATTCATCACGAAGTTTAAAAAATTTTATTTTTTGTAAAAGTTGGTTTTTAGGAAAGTCTTTGAGTAAAAAAATTTCAAAATCATTAAACACATTATTACAATCTAAAAAATGATTATAAATAGTATTAATTTCTTCTCTATGAGGCTTTGTACCTTCAAAAATATTTAATATATTTTCAATATCTTCTTTATTTTTTATCGTTTGCATATCTTTTGCATTTTCTAAATCTAAATGATGATAACGAATCGCCATAAAAACAAAACTTGCAACTCTTTTATCAAAACTAAACGACTCAGTTGCTACAAAATATCCAAAAAATGCCGAAATAAGACCATGCTCTGAAAGTTTTTTTTCTTTTTGCGTTAATGTGTCCTTGTACAATTTTTCTTGGAAAAATATCGATGATTTTCCGAAATCATGACAAAATACTGTAATTTGAAGTAGCTTTTCAAATTGCTCACTAGAGATTGACAATAGTTCAAAATTTATAGCAAGCTCATCTAATCGCTTTTTGGCTTTCTTATACACTTCCTCAAGATGCACAATGAGCTTTCTGTCTGGCTCAGTGTGCGAAATGAGATTAAATGAATTGATACAGTAGTCCGTCATTGTCTGCATAGAGTTTTTCTTTTAATTCATCTTTGTTTGTAATTTTTAGACTATAGTCCCCAACAAAACTAATCATCTCTCTAGTCACTGGTAAACTCCTATCATTATTGAAAGAAATAGGTATGAGTTCATTGTAAAAAGCCACTGGTTTGCTGATAATAAATTTCACCATATTTTTGTCAAAAGAAGTATAAAGGTTATCATTTAGCTCTTTTGCTAATTCAACAGCAAACAAATCATTCTCATCCATATCTATTCGTGCAAAAAGCTGTTGCATCCCTAAATTTGGATTATAGACAAAAACTTTTTTTAATAGCCTTTCAAATAGTTCTTCTCTAATTGATTGATTATCTATTAACAAAAAAACTTCCCACTCAATATCTTTGATAAATTCATACCGAGTCGGACTTCGCTGTCCTCGATCGGGAGAAGGATGGCTGATGGGATTTTCATTACATGTAAACTTACCATTTTTACCTTGCATGAGATTGATTCCAACAGTTTCTTTTTTTATCTTTGAAGTCAGTAGCCTTACTGCATAGCCAAATGTATTAAAAGGAAGATTTTTTATATAATCTTCCTTACTCCATCCCATAATAGCCCCAATCAAGCCCAAAATAGCAGTTTTTGGCGGTATGACAAAAGATTGAGGCTGATTATTTGCAAACGGTTTTTTAAACAGTGCATAATCTCCACTGAGCTTAAATTTAATTACTTTATTTTCCATTTATAGCTCTTTAACTTCTTTGCCTTTAATCGCAAAATATTTAACTTTTGATTTTAATTCTTCTTTGACTAGCAAAAAGCCTTTTGAAAATGAAAATTCATCAATATAGATTTTAACTGTATTGATAAGCTTTTCAGAACGATTTAAAAAATCAATCAATTTTGTAAAATCCAAATCACTTTTAATATCATCAAATTGTCGATATTTGAATTTTTTTTCACCAGTTAGTCTAATGGAATACTCAATATCAGGGATTTTGTAATAGTCGTCATTGTATTCTATTTCAATCAAAAGTCTTGATTGCTGACCTGTTTTAGAACGAGTATTTTTAAGATTAATCTCATTCCAAAGGGCAATTTTCATCTTGTCTAAATCAGTATTTTTTACTAAATTTTCTTTAGCAGTTGTTGGATTAAAATATCCGATACAACTAAAAAGCCCATACGGTAAGAAACTAAAAGTCGCAATTGAACCTTGCTCATTACCATCTTTACTCACCATGATAGAAGTATTTTGAGTGGTTGGCAAATAAACCTTATTGATCGTTCGATTAAAAAGTTTAAATTGTACTGCACCTGTAGCTTGTGTATTGTATTCCTCTTTTTTTTGTTTATTCCCTGCAACGACGGTGCCAAACAACCTTACATCAATACACTTTTTCTTTAAATCTTCTAAATTATTTACATCATCAGATTTAGGAGAGACCTCAGATGCTCTAGTTCCAGTTGTTTTTTTGCCAACCTTATCAGAATAAAATATTTCTTCATCATCATAACTATCATCAATAAAATCTCTGATGTACCGTTTGAGCCTTACATCAGAAACCAAAGCTTGTTGAGTATCTTCATCGTATCGTTGCTCACCAGTAAATGGGTCACCATTGGGAATACAATCTTTTGCATCATACAAAAACAAAAACTCTCTCTTATTCATTTTCTTCTCCTCCTATAATATAAAAACCAAATCAATCACCCAAAAGGGATAGATTTGGAATGGGTTTGTGTGATAGTATAAAGACGGTTGATGTAGTCGCTTT
>RZYK01000021.1 GCA_009930355.1 Campylobacterota bacterium
TAAATAGGTTAATTTTTATTAGTGTGCCATTTGCCTGAGAAAACTAAAAAACATTGAGCATATAAGACTAAACTTTAAGCGTTTTTTTCTTGACTTTTGGATGATTTTCAAGTAAAATTCTGTCACTCGAAACAAACGAGTGCTAAAAATTTTAGTCAAAAGGACAAAACATGACTTTCAAACCACTTGGTAAACGTGTACTTCTTGAAAGAATCGAAGAAGCTACCACAACTGCAACAGGTATTATCATTCCTGACAATGCCAAAGAAAAACCTCTTAGCGGTGTTGTTAGAGCAATCAGTCCTAAAGTAGAAGAAAAAGGACTTGTTAAACTTGGCGATAAAGTTGTATTTGGCAAATATGCTGGTACAGAGTTAACACTTGATGGCAAAGCCTATTTGGTAATGAACCTTGATGATATTTTGGGTGTTTTATAATTAAAATTTAAAAAAATTTAGGAGAATAGCAATATGGCAAAAGAGATTCAATTTTCAGACAATGCAAGAAATTCACTTTATGAAGGTGTCAAAAAACTCAATGACGCTGTAAAAGTAACTATGGGACCACGTGGTCGCAATGTTCTCATTCAAAAAAGCTTTGGTGCACCAAGCATCACAAAAGATGGTGTATCTGTGGCTAAAGAAGTGGAGCTTAAAGATACTATTGAGAATATGGGCGCACAACTCGTTAAAGAGGTCGCTTCAAAAACTGCTGATCAAGCGGGTGATGGTACAACAACAGCAACCGTTTTAGCACACGCTATTTTCAAAGAGGGTCTTAGAAATATCACAGCAGGTGCAAATCCTGTGGAAGTCAAACGTGGTATGGATAAAGCAGCAGAAGCAATTACCGTTGAACTTAAAAAAATGGCAAAAGATGTTAAAGATAAAAAAGAGATCGCACAAGTTGCAACCATTTCTGCCAACTCTGACACGGTCATTGGTGAGTTGATCGCTGAAGCGATGGAAAAAGTCGGTAAAGACGGCGTTATTACCGTTGAAGAAGCTAAGGGTATTCAAGATGAGTTAGACGTGGTTGAGGGTATGCAATTTGACAGAGGTTACCTTTCTCCGTACTTTGTAACCAATCCTGAGAAAATGCAAACTATCTTAGAGCATCCTTATATTTTACTTTTTGATAAAAAAATCTCTAACCTTAAAGATTTACTCCCTGTTCTTGAGCAAGTTCAAAAAACAGGTAAACCTCTTTTACTGATTGCTGAAGATATTGATGGTGAAGCGTTGGCGACCCTTGTTGTCAACAAACTAAGAGGTGTTC
Source organism: Campylobacterota bacterium (assembly GCA_009930355.1). Classification (GTDB taxonomy): domain Bacteria; phylum Campylobacterota; class Campylobacteria; order Campylobacterales; family Sulfurospirillaceae; genus Sulfurospirillum. The sequence continues at coordinate 1,279 of RZYK01000021.1, forward strand.
TAAACATCGCCGCAGTCAAAGCACCAGGTTTTGGGGATAGAAGAAAAGCAATGCTTGAAGACATCGCTATCATCAGTGGTGGTGAAGTCATCAGCGAAGAGCTAGGACGTACACTAGAGGGCGCAACACTGGCGGATCTTGGTCAAGCAACACGTATCGTTATCGATAAAGACAATACAACCATCGTTAATGGCAACGGTGACAAAGTGCGTATTGACGCACGTGTAGCACAAATCAAAGCGCAAATCGCAGAGACCAGCAGTGACTACGATAAAGAAAAACTTCAAGAGCGTTTAGCAAAACTCAGTGGTGGTGTTGCGGTTATTAAAGTCGGTGCAGCAACTGAGACGGAGATGAAAGAGAAAAAAGATAGAGTGGATGATGCTCTTTCAGCAACCAAAGCAGCGGTTGAAGAGGGTATTGTTGTGGGTGGTGGTTCTGCATTCTTACTTGCCAACGCAAAAATCAAACTCAACCTTACAGGCGATGAAGCAATTGGTGCTGAAATCGTTACACGTGCACTTAAAGCTCCTTTAAAACAAATCGCTGAAAACGCAGGATTTGATGCAGGTGTTGTAGCAAACAATGTTCTTACAAGCACCAAAGCAAACTATGGCTTTAACGCAGCAACAGGTGAGTATGTCGACATGTTTGAAGCAGGTATCGTTGATCCTGTTAAAGTTTCACGTATTGCGCTTCAAAATGCTGTTTCCGTGGCTAGTTTACTTCTGACAACAGAAGCAACGATTACCAATGCAAAAGAAGATAAAGCACCTGCAATGCCAGATATGAGCGGCATGGGTGGTATGGGTGGCATGGGCGGAATGATGTAAATCATTCCCTCTGCTTTTACATGTAAAGCCGTTTTATGGCTTTACATCTTCCCCAAAACTATGAAAAAACTCATTTTCAGCTTCATTTTTCTGACACATTCACTCTTTTCTGCCGATACACTCATAGATGCTTTACTCGATGGCAATTTAAGCCATAAAATAAACGCAACTTACGATGAAGGCTTAGAAGATGCCAACCCCTACTCTGCCTCACGGACACAAAAACTTCTTTTTCGTTATCAAAGTGCTCCCATAGGAGGCTTAAAAGTTGAACTCGCCACCCAGTCTTTTGCAACGCAAACCGCTTTTAGTGAGAGTGAAAACACCCTTTATTACACAGAAGCGCTCTATGCAAAAGAATCGTCTGATTTTGGATATAAACTTAGTGCAAACTACTATACAGACACTTATAAGCAAACACATAACCAAAGCGATATTTCTATGGTCAATGCGCTGGGCATGAAGGCACAAATGAATTACGAAAATTTTGGAAGCTACGTGGCATACTCGAAAGTGTTTGATGGGATGCACGATGCCAATAGTAATTTAGATGGGAAAGACACTCTTTTGCCCACCTCTTCCACACTTAGCTCCAATAACTACGCACCAAATACAGAGGCCTATGCACTTGATGTTAATTATGTGCTACGTAAAGATGTGTTGCTCGGCTCACGCTATGTCATTGCCAATGACACACAAAACACCCTCTCCTACACAGGCATTTACAGTTCATTTAAACTCAATGAACTCTCTAAAGATTTTAATCTTGGTATCGCCTATGATAAGACAGGAATAGACAAACAAAATAACCAATTCAACATTAATTTCACGAAAAAATTTTAAAATCCTAAAACTTCATCGACAAGAATAATGGTCGTTCTACCCACCTCATCTCCAGTGATATAACTAAACTTTTGTCCTATCGTTTCAAGAGTATAACGAGGTACTTTTCCCATACTTTTGGCAACATTGTTCATGCGTTCAAGATTTTTAGGTGCTGCAACTTCACGAATCCGCTTAAATCCATCCTCAATCGTCTCAACCAGTTTATTTTTACCCGCAATAATCAAAACTTTTTTAGGTCCAAAAATTTGTGCCGCAACTCTATTGCCACTTCCATCGGCATTGACAAGTTCGCCATTTTTTGTCAGTGCGTTTGTACTACAAATATACAAATCAACCAATAACCCTTGACGTCTTCGTTCTACATTTTCTTCTATACTAATACCTGATTCGTATTGATTAAAGAGTGTAATATCTGTGCGTGAAGCCACATACTCATAAAGCCCAATCTCTTTCACGCTCGTTGAGCCTCCCAAACCAATGCGCATCTGTGGTTTAATAAAACTCATTGCCATACGAAGTGCTTCCTCTTTATCGGGAACACAAATTAACTCAAATCCATGCTTTTCATACACTTTTTTTAGATTTTCCATCCCTATTTCCTTTGTTTTTTAAAAATAATACTCTTATTTTTAAAAAGGTATAATTAGAAAAACAAATCATATACTTAAAAAGGAATAAAACCCTATGGGAAGAGCGTTTGAATACCGAAAAGCCGCAAAAATGAAGCGTTGGGGAAATATGTCCCGTGTATTTCCTAGACTTGGTCGTGCCATTATGATGGCAGCAAAAGAGGGAGGCGGAGACCCTGAAAGTAATGCCAAACTGCGTACCGCTATTCTCAACGCCAAAGCGGAAAATATGCCTAAAGACAATATTGATGCCGCTATTAAGCGAGCCCTTGGAAAAGATGCCCAAACGCTCAGCGAAGTGACGTATGAGGGCAAAGGACCGCACGGTTCACTCTTTTTTGTCGAATGTGCCACCGATAATAACACCCGAACCGTTGCGAACATCAAAAGTGCCTTTAAAAAATCAGGCGCTGAAATGCTCAACAACGGCTCACTGGATTTTATGTTCTCACGCAAAGCCGTTTTTGAATTTGCAAAAACGCCTGATATGGACATTGAAGCGCTTGAACTAGAGCTGATTGACGCTGGACTTGAAGAGATTGAAGAAGAAGATGGCGTGGTACTGGTTTATGCCGATTACACCAACTTTGGAAGCCTCAATTCAGCGTTTGATAGCCTTGGCATCACCCTAACAAAAGCCACCCTAGAGCGCATCGCCAACACCCCTCTTTCATTTAGCGAAGAGCAAATGGTGGACATTGAAAAAGTCATCGAAAAAATCGAAGATGACGATGATGTTCAGGCGGTTTATACCAACATTGGGTAAACCTTTAGGAGGCTTTACATGTAAAGCCTCTCTCTTTTAATTTGACTGCATTAATTTTTCACGCTTAATATACGCCATCAGTCCTGATACACTCACTTCTACTTTGCCCTCTTTATTGATTTCCCGTGCAATAAACGGAACACTGCTTCGGTAACGTAGCATCTCAAGGATATGGTCTTTATAAAGGTCAAAAACACTGGCTCGTTTTTTTCTCATTTTAGGTGGTTTAACACATTGGGTCATGATCACTCCTTTTCATCATATGCCATTAAAGCAAGGGGAAATGGCTCCAAAGAACGATTTAAAACACCTTGCAACACAGAAATAGCAATGCCATAATTGGTAATAGGAACACCTGCTTTTTGCGCTTCTTGAAGTCTTGAAAGCATCCCTTGACGATTGAGCGTACACGCACCACAATGGATAACAAGCTTATACTCTGCGATATTTTCAGGATAATCTTTCCCACTGCAATGATCAATCACCAAATGAACTCCACTGTACTGTCTTAACCACCGTGGAATTTTCACACTTCCAATGTCATCTTCTAGAGCATGATGTGTACAGGCCTCTGCGATGAGCACCTTATCGCCTTCTTGAAGGTTATGAATCATTCTAGCCCCTTCACTCAGAGCATTTAAATCGCCTTTTAATCTTGCCATTAAGATTGAGAAGGTTGTGACTCTAACATCTTTTGGTGTGTCTGCCACTGTTTTTAAAACGCATTGCGAATCACACACGACAAGTTTTGGAGGCGACTTAAGTTGGCTTAACATGTAACTTAGTTCTCGCTCTTTAGCGATAATACAACACGCATCATGGTCTAAGATATCTCGAATCGCTTGTACTTGAGGTAAAATCAAACGCCCTTTTGGCGCTTGTAAATCAATGGGAACCACTAAAACAATGACATCGCCTTCATTGATTAAATCACCTAAAAGTGAGGGCTGTTTGATCCACGATGTGGGGATAATCTCTTGTATTCTTTCAAAAAACACCTCTTTATTTTCGCCTATTGTTGCGCTCATTTTTACACAACACGGTGTTTTTTCTAAAAGAATTTGCATAAAGGATTCTTGAGGAGTTTCTTGGTCTATTTTATTGCACACAATCATAAACGCAATCTTTTTTTCTTTAAAGAGTGCGACCAATTTTTCCTCAAAAGTACCCCACACATTAGGCTCAACAACTAAAATCGCAATATCTATTTTTTGCATTACATGTAACGTCTGTTTGATACGTGCCTCACCTAAACTTCCCTCATCATCAATGCCTGCGGTGTCGATGAAAACAACGGGTCCTAAAGGCTGAATTTCCATTGTTTTTTCAACAGGGTCAGTGGTTGTTCCTGCCATTTCGGAGACAATCGACATTGCTTGGTTGGTGATAAGATTCATCAGTGAAGATTTTCCTACATTTCGGCGACCAAAAAGTCCTATATGTAAGCGTAATCCCTTAGGCGTTTGCGTCATAATATCTCCTTTGTTCTTCTTTTCGGGCGATAAACCGTTCGCTATCACCATTATTACTCGCAATCCCTCGACCAATGGCAATGATTTTGCCTGAGATACACAAGCGACACTGCTTTGGCGTATCATCAATGCAAATTTTGCCTGGATACAAGCGGTACAATGCCCTATACTCACCCTCCGTAATCACAGGCATCACGACATTGGCTCCACTTTGCAAGGCACGAGTCCGACCGTTGGAATCAAGCGTTTCCATTGCTGTTGTCGCTGGGATATTGATTTTTGGAAGCAGTAAGCGCACCAATGCCATCATCTTCAGTGCCATCGTAAACGAACCCCCTTTGGCGTGTGCTAAAGGTGTATTTTCACTGGGGATAAAAGGTCCAATACCAATCATATCAAAATCAAAATTTTTAAAAAACAAAAGATCATTTGCCAATGAATCAATACTTTGATTGGGTAAACCAATCAACGAACCACTGCCTGTTTCATATCCTAAAGCTTTCAATGTGTAAAGACAATTAAGACGATTTTCAAAAGACATACGAGGATGCAATGACGCATACAATGCTTTATCTGTTGTCTCAATACGCAATAAATAACGATTGGCTCCTGCTTCTTTATACGCTTGATACTCTTCTTTACTTTTTTCACCTAGACTTAGTGTAACCGTAGCGCCTAATGAACGTATGGAAGCGATAATATCGCACAGGGTTTGACAATCATACGTATGGCTTTCTCCTGATTGTAAGACGATGGTTTTATACCCATAGGAGATTGCTTTTTTGGCAAATGCACGAATCTCTTCAGCACTCAGTTTATAGCGCTTAATTGAGCGATTTTCAGCTCTAAGACCACAGTAATAACAGGTGCGTGAACATATATTTGAAAATTCTAACAGCCCTTTTAAATGGACATCATTTCCCACATGGTTTTGGCGCATCTTATCTGCGGCATACCACAATGCCTCATCATAGTGCGAAGAACCCAAAATTTCTACCAACTCCGCATGGGTTAAATCATGTGTTTGTACTGCTTTTTCAATGAAGTCCATCTATCTTCCTAATGCAATGAGACGAGAAGGTTCCAATAAAACATCAATCTGCTCTTTTCCCAACGTAGTCTCTTGTTCTAAAAGCTCTTTCAAGGTTACGTTATGATTTACATGTAACATTAATGCGAGTTGGGTCGCTTTTTCGTATCCTAATACGTCCAAAAGAGCAACCAAACACCCACTAGAATTCAACACATTTGCACACGTATGGTGTGAATGCACGGTAATACCTTCAATCGCTTTTTCACGAAACATTACAACGGTATTTTTTAAGAGTGTAAGACTTTCTAAGAAAGCATGGGCTAAAAGAGGCATAAAGGCATTGAGTTCGAGTTGCCCATTTTGGGCGGCTTGACAGACCAAAAAATCGTTACCCATCACTTTCATGGCAGATTGATTGACCGCTTCGCAAATGACAGGATTGATTTTGCCCACCATAATGGAAGAGCCCGCTTGTACGGGTGGCAGAGCAATTTCAGCCAACCCTGTACGAGGGCCAGAAGAAAGAAGCCTTAAATCTGAGGCAATTTTAAAGAGATTGGTTGCGTGTGCCTTTAAAATGCCACTGACTTCAACAAACATATCGCAATTTTGGGTGGCATCTATTAAATTTTCAGAACGAGCAATAGGAAGATTCGTTATCTCTTTTAAAGACTCCACCACCAAAAAGAGATACTTTTTAGGCGCTCCAATACCCGTACCAATCGCTGTTCCTCCAAGATTGACGTTTTTAAGACGCTCCATAGACTTAAAAACCCGCCAACGGTCTCTGGCGATGGCTTCTGCGTAGGCTCCAAAACCTGACCCCATACTCATAGGAACAGCATCTTGAAGTTCAGTTCTTGCCATTTTTAGCACAGTGCTAAACTGTTTCTCTTTGGCTTGAAATGCCCCTTGAAGTTTAGCAATGTCTTCGCTCAGTTCTTGCAAAAGAGAAAGTGATGCTATCTTTAATGCCGTGGGATACACGTCATTGGTAGATTGGTGCATATTGACATGATCCAAAGGATGTATCACCTCGTAGAAACCCTTAGGATGCCCCAAAAGTTCTAATGCCCGATTGGCGATGACTTCATTGATATTCATATTGGTAGAAGTTCCAGCTCCCCCTTGCAAAGGATCAACGATCATCTCTTCATGCCATTGTCCCGCAACGATCTCATCACACGCTTGAAATATGGCTTCTGCTTTGTTTTTTTCCAAAAAACCTAAGGTGTAATTGGTATGTGCACACGCTTTTTTAACCTGTGCAAATGCCTGAATAAAGCGTGTCTCGACTCTTATGTGACTCAAAGGAAAATTCTCAAATGCCCGAAGCGTATGAATACCATAATACGCCTCTTTGGGAACCTCTCTTTCTCCTAATAAATCACGTTCGATGCGAAAATTCACTCATTTTCCTTATAGATGACAATCATTTTTACCCTGTTCTAGACCACAGAGCATATCTTCTACTTTATCCGCAAGTAATGGCAAATTTTCACGCAACATCCCTAGATATTTTGGAATGATAATCCGCTCACCAATACGTTTCACTTCAGGGGAAGCATAATCACGCATGTACTCTTTAAACGTCAAAATTCCGTTAGGAATACACAAATGTTTGATGCTCGCATTTTTAGCTAATGGCATAAAATCACATCCTGTACGCCCTTCTCTGTAACACGAAGTACAAAACGAAGGTAAACGCTCCTCTTTAATAAGGCTTAAAATAAAATCATCAATGCCACGGTGATCGCCAATGGCAAACTGTTGAATGGAAAGGTCATTGCCATCTTCATGTTTTTTATACCCACCAATACCAATGTTTGTACCCGCATCCATTTGAGAAATACCGCATTTTTTAAGCATTTCATCTCGAAGCTCTGGCTCTTCTCTTGCTGTTAAAATCATCCCTGTAAACGGACACATCAAACGAATGACGGCTACGGCTCTCATAAAATCTTCATCACTCATCGCATAAGGAAACTCATTCAAATCCGTATCTGATGTGCGTTTGATACGAGGAAAGGACATCGTATGTGGTCCGATGCCAAAAACACGTTCTAAATCCATTGCATGATGCAACATGGCTAACATTTCAAACTTCCAGTCATACAAACCAAATAAAACACCAACGGCTACATCATCAAGTCCTGCTTTGAGCCCTCGATGCAAAGCAAACAAACGCCAATCATACTCACCTTTTAAGGTGCCTTTGGGATGCATTTTTTCATAAGTCTCTTTATGGTACGTTTCTTGAAAAACTTGGTACGTTCCAATACCTTCTGCCTTAATGGCTTGATACTCTTCTTCAAACATCGGAGCGGCGTTGATGTTTACACGTCTGATTTCGGTGTTATCTTTTTTGGTTTCATAAATCGTACGTACACTTTGAGCAATGTACGTATAATCGCTTTTAGGATGTTCACCATACACAGCAATAAGACGCTTTTGTCCCGCATCTAAAAGAGCATGAATCTCTTCAGCCAATTCTGTGTCGTTGAGTGTTTTTTTAGACATTGCATCATTGGAAGATTTAAAACCACAGTAATGACAGTTGTTCACACAGGGATTAGAAATATACAAAGGAGAAAAAAGAACAATTCTATTTCCATAAACCTCTTCTTTAATATACGTTGCTGCCTTAAAAACCTCATCCCATAAAAAAACATCCACAATATTTAAGAGCGTTGCAGTCTCTTCAGGAGAGAGCATTTTCCCTGTTGTTGCATTGTTTCTCGCTTTTTCAATAATCTCTAATACACGCTCTTTTGAGGGATTCTTTGTTGCATCAATAGTTTGATGAATCGCTGCCTCATCGATAAAATCTTCAAATTCACGTGACGCCTCCCATACTTTAATCCGTGCAAATCGCTCACTGGTCCATGACATTTTTATTCCTTTACATGTAAAGAATTTAGCCGCTAATAGCGGCTAAATTCTTAATGGTTTGCTTTTAGAGGTTGCTCTAATGTACTCACTTTTACCAAATCATTTTCAACCCATTTTGGTGCATGGTGTATGGCATCCTCCAAAGGAACATCACCTGAGCCAAAACGAAACATTGCTTTAAAATCTTCAATGTTAATCACCGCTAAAGGAAGGTGAGCACCCACAGCCATTACAGTTGCAACAATAGAACCCCAAACATGAAAATTAAAAAAGTAAACCATTGTTGTTTTCCCAAGAACAGGTGCCATAAAATAAAGCAACCATCCTGTGACGATTAAACCAAATATCATAAAAATAAAGAAAAGATAGGTAACTTTTTGACCTGCGTTAAAACGTCCTTGAGGCGCAACTTCTTCGGGACCAAAAGGAATTCCAAACAAACGTCCAGGGTATCCACCAAAGTTTTTAAACCATGCGAATGTATCAGCATCCCAAATCATCAAATTGCGTAACATTAAAAAGAAACGATCCGCATTAAGAGTGACAAACCCTAAAAAATTCAACGTAAAAACAATCGCAATGCCGATATGAAAATCCATCATCAACGAAGCTGTCGCCTCAGTTACCATTTTAAAATAAACGATAATGCCCGTTGCAGCCAAAATCATCCACGTCACCATGTTAATATTATGAAACATCTTTTCCGACATAGGAAACTTTAAAACTCTCTCGTTAGCCATGGTGTACTCCTTCCATTAAAAGATTACTGCGATTGACATAGGTTTTAGTATGTAAAAGCTGTTCTGCGATTTCACCCATCGGTTTGGTTCCTAAATCTTGATAGACTTTAAGACAACTTTGATTTTGGTGTGAGCCTGTGAGGTTTACCTTTTGTAGACGTTTATCATCTCTGTAAAGCCCTTGTTGGCGAAGGGCTATGTACGACTTTCGTTTTTGAACGATATCGGTTACAACATACCCACTAATGGCAATAGCAGAGACTGAAACACCTGCTGCTTTCAAAAAATCACGACGACTTAAAAGTTGTCCGACGGGTTTTTCTGCGTAAAAATAATTGGCTTTTTTAGCTTCCATAGTTTCTCCTTAAGCTCTAAGTGGTAATGGTAATAAAGGATGGAGCCATGATGTTCCCATGGTTCTCACAGGTTGTCCACCACCATTGACACAACCACCTGGACAGTTCATCACTTCAACAAAGTGGTATTGGTTTTTATCGTCTGTTAAACGTTTAACAATCTCTTTGATATTGCGTGAAGCACCATTCACAACGGCGACTTTAACATCAATCACTTTACCATTGAGTGCTTTTAGAGGTACAGGAATTGTCGCTTCAACAATATCCGTTTCATACCCTCTCACTAAGGTAATATCAGGATTAGAGAGTTCCACACCTGAGAGAATAAAATAGGCTGTTCTAAGAGCCGCTTCCATAACACCACCACTGGCTCCAAAAATAGTTGCAGCCCCTGTGTAGACATTCATGGTTTCCATTGCACGCTCATCAGACATTTCTAATGGATTAATCCCTTTGCGTCTAAAAATCTCCGCCGCATCTCGTGCAGTCAATACCGCATCAATATCTTGAAACGATTGTGTATCTTGTGGAATTTTGTTGTGTTCTTTAAGGTACTCATAGGCTGAGTTAAACTCTGGACGACTGGCTTCAAAGATTTTCGCGGTACAGGGGGTTACGGATACCATATAAATATCTCTAGGGTCTTTCTTCCATACAAACTCTGCTGCCCACGTTTTAGCCAATGATCCACCCATTTGAATCGGCGATTTGGCACCAGAGATGTGTGGAATAAGCTCTGGGTGAAATGTTTCTGCATTTTTAACCCAGGCAGGACAACAGCTTGTAAAATGAGGCAGTGGATGATGTGCGACATGTTCTAAATCTTCACCACGTTCGCCTAAAACCCAGTATCGTACTTTTTTAATAAACTCTGTACCCTCTTCTAAAATAGTCTGATCTGCCGCAAAATTGACATCATAGTTATGAAAGCCCGCTTTTTCAAACGCATTGTAAAGACGATTAATGGTTACTTCCCCTGGCTTTGCACCAAACTCTTCCGCAATGGCAACACGTACCGCAGGAGAGGGATGTGCCACGACAAATGCTTTTGGATCCGCTAGTTTTTCCATGACAACATCAACAAAACTCATCTGCTCAATCGCACCAAAAGGACAATTTACCAAACATTGACCACAGGCAACACACTTATTTGTGCTGATAGCATGGGCAACACCGAGTGTCCCTTTGATGGCCTCGGTTGGACAAAAAGCAGTACAGGTATCGCATCCAACACAGTTATCTTGGTTGATACGAATAATCCCCCTTAGCTCACCTTTACGATGTGTTCCTTCAAACGCTTCACTTCCGCCCCACGACTCTTTTGTGGGTGGAAAGGTACGTACTTTTGAAACTTCCGACATTAAAACCTCCTTATGATATTCATGTATTACAAATATTTTGGTAAATATTCATTTACCTTTTGCCAATAGAATCCTACAAAGTTTAAGATTAAATTAATATTAATAAGATAGAAAAAGTATTATTAAATAACTTTAATAATTTTTTAGTATGAATAAAACACTTTTTTTACAAAAAAATAGTATTTTTACCCAACAAGAGAAGTATAGTATCATGAGAAAAGGGGGAAAAAGGGGCAATTACATGTTTAAAGAGCGATGCTCAGGCTGTGTATACCAACATTGGCTAGATAACGTTTAGGGCTTTACATGTAAAGCCCTCTCCTGCTTTATTTTACTTCATAAAAACGTAGTAAAACCTTATCAGGAAGTCTAATTCCATAGCATAAAAAGATTGATTTTTCCATCCATTTGTATTTTTCATTATAAGTTTCAAATGTTGGAATCGTTGCAAAATAAACATATTTTGGATCAACAATTTTTCCTTGAGATGCCATTTTAGCAGCTTCAGGATCACTAATTCTTCTGACACCTGCGTTATTAATATAAATAGTATTTCCATCATCTAACTTAATCGCATAACGTGCGACAAGCTCTGTAAAACCATCGGGGCGAATGATTTGACTATCAACGCCATAAGGAAGAACTTCACCTGTGATTTGTCCAGAAACTTTTCCACCTGTTTTTATTAAAATCATCTGTCTTCGACCATGTTCAGCATCTTGCCCAACAACCAAAGGCTTTTCAACTTGAATATCGATGCTAAAGACTTCATGTAGCGATGGAGCTTTAATGTTTTTTGACGTTAGCTCTGAAGCATTAAGCCCAACACCCAAGAGTAGCGAAACAGCTACAACAAAAAAATACACTTTTTTCATAACAACCACTTAAGAAAAACTAAAATATTTTTATTACATTTTAAATTTTATAACTAAAGTGTGATATTTAGCGTGAGATGTTCTCTTTCATTGTATAAAACGCAATTTTATACAATCCAAAAAACGAGCAATTTTTTATAATGCTCCTTGAAAATCAACAGGAGTTCATTATGAAAACAGACACACAAATTTTCGAAGCATTTGAGAACGGTACGCTTTTAGTAGAGGGGAAAAGCGTTCATCTAAGAGAAATTGACTGGTGGAATCACCCAAAATTTGAAGGTGTGGCATTAAAGCATCTTATCACGTCTGCTCAAAGCCAAGGGTCATTTAGCTTTCATCTGGTACGCATCTCTCCGCATAAAGCCATTCAAACGCATGTCCATGAAAATGAGTTAGAAACCCATGAGGTCATCAGTGGCAGTGGGTACTGCATCAAAGAGGGTTCTACGTTTTCTTACACAACAGGAACCATGAGCATTTTTCCTAAAAAGACAAAACACTCCATCCATGCTGATGCAAAGGGTCTGTATCTTTTAGCGAAGTTTTTTCCTGCTCTTTGCTAACGCATCCAAGTCAAGACACGCCGCTTTATAAGACGAGGGAGAAATTTGAAACAGTTTTTTAAAATGCCTTATAAAGTGGCTTTGGTCATAAAACCCTGCACGCAAACCCACTTCGGTCATCGACGTACTTTTTTCTATCAAACATTTCGCTTTTCGCACACGGTTTTGAATCTGAAATCTATGGGGAGTCATCCCAACATTTTCATCAAACTTGCGTATAAAATGGTACTTGCTCATAGCGCTGTACCGTGATAAATGCTCACCATCGATAGAATCTTCGGGGTACTCTTCCAAAAAGGTTTTAACGGTATCGAGGCTATGATGTTTTTGAAAGATAGAGCCATGATGCGCATACACAAAGTGCAAACGCTCGCCAAATAAGAAAGAGTTACCCTCCTCTAAAAATCCCAACTCCACTAAAATACGTACATACTCACCAATAATGGCTTCTGCCTCAAGCACTGTCTGCGACTCTAAAAATCCTCTTTTAAGACTTAAGACGATCATGTCGTACGCATCTACACACGTTATTTCATGCACATCATAAGGATTGATGACAAAAGACATCGCGTTTTGATACACGTTTTCTTCGCCATTGAGCCTAAGCGAAAGTACGCCATTTTGGACGATACCAAGGGTATAACTTGAGATATGACTGTGCAGAGGATACGAAAACGTAGCCTCTTTTAACACGATAAATTCCAAGTCAGCATACGCTGTTTTACAATAATAAACCATTTAGTTCTCAAGTCTCATCGCACGGATAGCCTCTTCTAAAAACTGGCAATACTCAACATAGCCTTTGGCATCATAATGAAGAGACAGAGGGTTCATAAAGCCGTGTAAATACGCTGTTTTCAAACACGTAACCGTCTCATGTTTAACAAGCTCTTTGATCAGAGCATCGACGTCAAAGTGTTTCTCACTGTTAGGAAAAATAAGTGTGCAAGGTACATGTGGATTTGCATCTAAGAAGTAGCGAATCTGCGAAGCATAAAAACCAAAAAAACCTTTTATCTTCGCATCTTTCCGTCCATCAAGCGCTTTCCAAATGGCTGATGCACCCATGCTAAAACCTATGATTATAACTTCTTCATCGCAAAAGGCATCAAGCGTTTTTTGACACATTTTGGCATAATTTTCAAGCCCACACGTTTGCGTAAACGTTGCATACGCTTCGGTTTCATCGTGAAAATCCATACACGTTGCATCGTAAGGATCAAGAATGTGTACTTCTTCGCACACAGACTCAAAACGGTGTTTAAAAGTTTCAATGGCGTTTGTGTAACCAAAAATATCGGTGGCTAAGAGAATTTTCACTTTACATACACAAACTGTTCAATAACTCCACGAGTTTGTGTATTGTTGTAGAGGGATTGTCACTTTCAGGATTATGACCTTCTCCATAAGAATCCATTAATCTTTTTGCATTCTTAACGGCAGTGTCTTGCAAAGTATAGAGCTCTTCAAAAATATATTTTGCATAATCAGTCTGTTTAATCGTATCCTTATCAAGATGCACAAACTTTGAAGCATTACAAGCTTTTAATTTTTCTATCACTTTTGTTAAAAGGTTGTCTCGTGAAATTGCACTATCAACATAATGAAAATGAAGTAAATACCACAATTCGAAGGCATCATTAGAGTAAGCCACTTCAACTCTTAACCGTCTTGCCTGAATTAAAGCATTATTAAAATCCTCTGTACTGTGTCCTCCCCCATTAATGCGTTCTTTATCTCTATCAATAACAATCCATTTGTGACGAAAATCTTTGTAAGTTTTTCTGCTAAATCCACATTTATGTTTTTTTAAATCTTCTAAAATGCCCGTTGGATGAGTATTAGTATGATTGGCTATCACAAAGGAATCAGGCGTGATTTTTCGTGACGATTTTAACTGTGCGACAAGCATTTTAAAATATGTTGGAGCAGAAGCCTCATCTTCACACGCAATGATAATATTGGGGATTTTTTCTTTCGTTGCGCTTTTACGCTTTAAGTCTTGTTTTGTTTGCTCTTTTTTTAGTGCTTGTTCAGCCGCTTTATCTTTTCGCCTTCTCATAGCTAAAACTCAAACTTTCCAAGATACGGAATGGCTCCGTATTTCCCTTGAATGTACTCTTTTTCAAAGTCTGCATCTTTTCGTACATCTTTAAACTCTGCTAGCGCATTTAGATAAGTAGAACCATACACATCTTTTTCTGTAAACCAAATTTGGTCTCGTCTAAATAAATGTGGCTTTAAAAGATTGGTATCGTGGGTCGTGAAAATGAGTTGAGCATTTTTGGTATTTACTTTTGGGTCATGAAAAAGTTTAATGAGGTGCATCGTAAGCATTGGATGTAAACTTGCATCAAGTTCATCAATCGCTAAAATTTTGCCTTCTTGTAAAGTATTTAAAATTGGTGCTGACATTTTGAAAAATTTTTGTGTACCTAACGATTCTTCATCATCTAGCTCAAAAATTTCCTTGCCTACTACACTATTTTTGTCATCAAATTTTGTATGATATGTGTTAATATCTACTTGCTTTAACCCGCCATCTTCTAAAATCTTTTGCTTTATTTCATCTGGTAACCGTAGTTCTTCCAATACTTCATTAGGTACATTGTTTTTTTCCAATGCAATATCTTCAATACCAATATCTGCCGTCTTTACAAGTTTAATAATTTCTTTTCTAAAATTCTCATTTTCCATTTGTTGCATCGTATAATTTGCATATCCATCATGCTCAACACCATTAATGACATTAAAATGATTAAACCATTGTAAAATACTTTTAGAAATTTCACCACCATCTTGGTCACACTTCCAAAGGAATAGCTGGTTAGGAGAGATTTTAATTTTTGCATTTTTTTTATCAAAAAATGGGTACCCCTCTTTAAAAGTTGGATTGACATACTCTTCTTCATCCACTTCACGATAAAACAATTTTGCTTCTTTTCCCTTTTCATCAGCATAAAGCCATTCCGTATAAACCGTTGTAGTATCCATTTCAAAGCCGTAACGGTATTTCGTCATGCCGATAAAAAAGATAATCTCAAAGGTGCTAGAAGCATCTTGTGTTGAAGTATTGAGCTTAAAAGGATCATGCGGAAGCATATCGGTTGATTGGATGACTTTCAGTTTATTGAGCACTACACGTCTCATAAATGCCATTGCTCTTAAAACGTTACTCTTTCCACTCGCATTGGCGCCATAAATGACAGCACTGTTGAGTAACTCATAATTTCGAATGTTAAAGCATCTTTCTTTGTCTTTAGTGGCGCTCATCATACTCAAAGTGACTTTGTCTTTAATCGATCGATAATTATCGACACTAAATTGAACTAACATTAGGTAACTCCTTGTTTTATTACCTATATAGTATTACTAAAAAACAAAATAAAGCTTATTTTTGTAAATTATTAACAAATATTGTGTTTATTATATAAGTTATACACATTTTACCCCAATTTCCATATCTTAAACCGTCTGTTTTTAATCGTCGTTGCACAAAGCCCATCAAAGGCTTTATCGGCGTATTCTCTGGCTATGGCGACGTAGGAGAACTTCTCTAGGATGTCGATTTTGCCGATGAGACTTGCTTCCAGTCCTAAGTCTTTGGTGAGTGTGCCTAAAATGTCGCCTGCTCGCATTTTGTGTTTTTTGCCTGCATCAATGCAGAGCGTGATAAACGAAGCTCTTTTAGGGTTTACATGTAAAGGTGAAAGCGCACCCAACTCTTTACATGTAAAGGCAAATCCCGCACTTTTAAGTTCGTTCAAAAAGCCCTCTTCGCTTTGTGTCACGAAGCTGATTGCTTTGCCCTCTTTTCCCATACGACCCGTTCTGCCGATACGATGCGTGTAGATTTCCATCGTTTGAGGAAGGTCGTAGTTGATAACCATCTCCACATCTTTAATGTCTAGCCCACGAGAAGCAAGGTCGGTGGCAACTAAGATTTGCGCACTGCCGTTGGCAAAGAGAAGCAAATTTTCATCTCTGGCGATTTGCTCCAAATCCCCGTGCAAGCAGAGCGCGTCAAACCCCTCATCGTAAAGATACGCTTGAAGCTCGGCAACGCCCACTTTGGTTTTACAGAAGATAATGACCGAAGTTGGCACTGTGCTTAATAAAAGCGCTTTAAGGGCTTTTTCTTTTTCAGACTCATCCACACGCAAAACACTCTGCTCAATCGCTAAAGGCGCATGTTTTTCTTCCTCTTCAAGACTTACATGTAACGCCTCTTTTTGCACCTCTTGGCACATCTGCTCTATCTCTTTAGGAAAGGTGGCGGAGAAAAGCAGGGTTTGACGCTCTTTTGGCATTTGGGCGATAATTTTCTCGATGTCCTCGAAAAAGCCCATATCGAGCATTCTATCCGCCTCATCCAAAACCAGCGTTTTAATGTGCGAAAAGTCAATGGTTTTCTCACTTAGATGCTGCAAAATGCGCCCAGGGGTGCCTACCACAATGTGCGCGCCATGTTCTAGGTTAATGCATTGAGGCACAAAACGTGTTCCTCCACAGAGCGTTACAATTTTAACATTGTGTGTAAACGTTGCCACTTTGCGAAGTTCGCTACTCACTTGTTCAGCAAGTTCTCTCGTGGGACATAAAACGACCGATTGGATGCGCATCTGTTTTACATGTAAGCCTAAAAGTAAGGGCAATCCAAAGGCGAGTGTCTTGCCACTGCCTGTTTTTGCCTTGGCAACGATATCTCGTCCTTCTAAAATGAAAGGGAGGGAAGCTTCTTGAATAGGGGTCATCGTTTGATACCCCAAACGGGTTAAAGTTTCTAGCATAGCGCTGTTTTGAATCAAATGATTAAAGGGAGTTGTTTGTTTTTTCATGGTGAAAATAGTATCACATTTTTTTATAAAAACCTTACAATCATTTGGTATAATCAAT
>RZYK01000022.1 GCA_009930355.1 Campylobacterota bacterium
CCCGTCAATATCGTATGCAAAAACCTACATACTCACTGAGGGCATCTCAAATCTGGTAGGTTTTAGGTGAAGTTCTTTTTTAATGAAGTTCTGAAATTAGGGGCATTATAGTGGAATTAGATTAAAACAATATTAAGGTTTTAAAGTGGTTTTACATGTAAAAGGTTTTTTGATAGAAAAATGTCATATAAATGTTATGCCATGCTTATTTTTTATAAAATTAAAAGTGATATTAAAGTACACTTAAACACAAAATTGAATGTAAAGGTTAGCGGGCAATGGTGGATATTAGAACACTCAAAGAGATTTTAATTCGTAACTTAAAACTAGAAGATATAACCCCTGAAGATATTGATGATGAGATGCCTTTATTTGGGGAAGATGGCTTAGGGTTGGATTCAGTAGATTCAATTGAATTGGTGTTAACGATTGATAAAGAGTTTGGTATTAAAATTGTGGATTCAAAAGAGTATCAAACCATCTTCGCCACTGTCAAAAGTTTGCTTGATTTTATTAATGCATCAAAATAGTGTTTTTATTACGGCTTTTGAATCTGCGTGTTGCGCAGGTCTAAGCAGTGAAGCTTTATTTGAGGCGATTTGTACGCATCGCAGCGGGATTGGATACGATACGGCGTATACCCCTGATAAAACAGTTGCTTTAGGCAAAATTCCCTGCGAAGCATCCCCCGAGACACTGTTACATCAGGTGTGTGAGGCAGTGCGTCTCCAAAGAGGCTTAGAGGATTTTCACGATACGCTTTTGGTGGTGGGATCATCCGTGGGTGGCATGCAACGTACGGAAGCCATTTTTTTTCGTGATCACTCGTATGAGCGTGTTGATCCTAAGCGTCATACGATTCAAACGATTGCTTCATCTTTGCACGAAGCGTATGGTTTTAAGGATGATATCTCTTTTTCTACGGCATGTACGTCCAGTGCAAATGCCTTAGGGTATGCCTATGAAGTGATTAAAAAAGGGGTCTATCAACGTGTGTTGGTGGTAGGGTTTGATACGCTCTCTTTTACTACTGTTTTAGGCTTTGATGCACTAGGAGTTTTAAGTACACAGCCATGTTGTCCTTTTGATGAAAAGCGTCAAGGGATGAATGTTTCTGAAGGCATTGCGGTTTTACTGCTTGAAAATGCGCCAATACAAGGGTGTGTACAGCTCAAAGGGGTTGGATACAGCTCTGATGCGCATCATATGGCACAACCCTCTCCTCATGGAGAAGGTGCGATAAAAGCAATGCAAAATGCTTTGGCGTGTGAGGGTGTTTTACCTCACGAAGTGGATTATATTAACGCACATGGTACAGGAACACAGGCAAACGACCATAGTGAGGCATGTGCAATTGAAACACTTTTTGAAACACAACCCTTTGTGAGTTCTACCAAGTCTATTACAGGGCATACATTGGGTGCTGCTGGTGCCTTAGAGGCAATTATTTGTGTGTTAGCGCTTCAAAAACAGGTGCTTCCACCCAATACGTCGTTGCAAAACCCTGAAAATAAGAGCTTGAAGTTCGTTTACGAGCCATGCTCTGTACCACTTCGGTATGCTTTAAGTAATTCGTTAGCCTTTGGTGGCAATAACACTTCATTGCTTTTTGGAGTTTTGAATGAAGGTTAATTTGGAAATTTTAAGCAGCGCCTATCTTTTAGGGGAGAGTAGCGCACCTATTCCTCGTATTAAAGAGCTTGTCCCTAATATGATGCTAAGAAGAAGGCTTACACCTGCTTCTAAACTGCTCGTGGAGCTTTTAAACCGTGTGGAGCATTTTGATAAAGGGCGTATTATTTGCGGGAGTGCTTATGGCGAATTGGGGGTAAGTGCCTCTTTGCTTGAAGCGATGAGAGAGGGCAGAGGTGTAAGTCCCAGTGATTTTCAAAACTCTGTGTACAACACAGCCGTTTCGTATCTCTCCATTTTGACACAGAACCAAAGTGAAATTTTGACACTTTCAAGCGGGGATAAAACCGCACGCAATGTCTTAAAAGCAGGAGCGCTTAAGGCACTTGATGGGGATACTTTGCTTTTGGTCTGTTTTGAAACGCTCAACATGCCTCGTATTGCTGAGGTGAACCGTTGTATTGATTATTTGGAGAGTGCGGTGGCGTTGGTTGTGCGCCACACGACTATGGAAGCCAATCTTCATGTGGAACAAAGTCCGACACAGGGGATTCCCGCTTCGATAAGCGAAATGCTCTTTATTGCGCAAGAGGCAGAGAAAAAAGCGTGTGTGGTGGAGGTGGTATTATGAATCTACCCCATTTAGCGCCCATCCGCTTTGCCAAAGTGGTGCTAGAACGCACAGAAAATAGAGCAAGAGTGTTCTGCGAATTTCCCTCTCTTCCCACACTTGCCATGATCGTTGAAGCTGCCGCACAATCCTTTAGCGCCTTTGGGGAGGATGAACAACCTCGCATGGGTTTTTTGGTTTTAATGAAAGAAATTTCTTTACATGTAAACCCAAAAGAGAACGCTTTAGTGATGCATTGTGAACACAAAGGCTCGTTTGGCATGACATCCGAACTTTTTTTTGAAGCCTATATGGGTGCTGAAAAAATCGCCGATGGCACGGTGATGATAGCATTGCAAGAGGTGTAATGTGCGATTGATTTTTCTTGTGTGGCTTATGTGTATTAGCGTTTTATCCGCCAATACCCTAGGGGGTGTTTATGTCACCGAGCCTGTGTTTAACAGTTCCGTTTATCTTCAAACTTCAGGCAATCCCAAAAACAAAGCGGTGGTATTGGTGCATGGCTTAGGCGATGAGGCATCGACGATTTGGGAGCGTACGAGTGCGCTTTTGGAAAAAGAGTACTATGTACTTCGTTTTGATTTGCCAGGATTTGGCAATTCGAGTAAATCCAATGAGCTTTATTCTCCTGAAAATTATGCCAAAGTGATTCGTTTTCTCACCCAAACCTATCTGAAACGCCCTTTTCATTTGGTGGGGCATTCGATGGGAGGAGCCATTGCGCTTTATTACACGCATAGGTACCCTTTAGATGTCGAGAGTTTGGTGTTAGTGGATGCGGCGGGTATTTTGCATCCTTTGGCGTACAGCAATTTTTTAACCCATCGTAAAGTGAATCACTTTTTTGAGGAACAAGGAGAGCTTTTTCAAGGCATTCAGTCACAACAACTCAATCGCTTTGTCGATAGACTGAGCGATAAGATTAACGCTAAGATGGAAAATATGGAGAGTGTTTTAAACTCTCCTTCTCTGAGAGAGAGTGTTTTGGGCGGAACACCTGCTAGTATCGCTGCGGTGGCATTGGTGCAAACCAGTTTCAATACGATTCCTCAAAATGTTTTACAAAAAACGACGATTATTTGGGGTAAAAATGATGCAATAGCGCCATTGCAGACAGGGTATGTTTTAGATAAGCTCATGCCTCACTCCACGCTTGCTATTCTCCCAGAGGCGGCGCATGTGCCTATGCTCTCACATGAGAGAGAGTTTAACGCTTTGCTTTTGGCTCATCTCGAAGGGAGAATGGTTGCAACGCCTACTCCTCAAATGGGAAAAGACGCCTACACCATTAAAGTGCGCCATGTCTCCAATCAGCGTTATTCAGGGCGTATTAAAAACCTTGTCATTTATGATTCGCAAAAGGTCGTCATTGAAAATGCCATTGTTGAGAATTTAAGCCTCTTCAATGCGGAGGTCGAAATACTGAACAGTGTCATTGAAAACAAAGACGCACCGCTTAGGGTTGAAAATTCGGCACTTTCGATTGTGGCGAGTGACATTGTGGGGAGTTTTAAGCTTTACAACAGCCGTTTGAATTTAGCGGGAGTGAAAATGCAAAGTCGTGCCAAGCCTATTGTGGCGGTCACTCCTTCACGGGTTATTTATTCATTGTCGCAAATCAATGAAAAACGCATTCATGGCAAAGAAATTTTAGGACGATAGGAAAAGACGTGAAGAAAATTTTAGTAGTCTCATATTCACAGAGTGGGCAATTAAATGATGTGCTAAAACGTATGATGAAGCCTTTAGAAGAGGTAGCGTGTTATGAGCTTGTGCATCGCACCATTAAGCCTACTCGTATCTACCCTTTTCCGTGGGATTTTTGGACGTTTATGGGTGTTTTTCCTGAAGCGGTTGCGCTTGAGCCATGTGAAATAGAGCCTTTTGAAGCCGATGAAAACGTTTATGATACAGTGATTTTAGCCTATCAGGTGTGGTTTCTCTCACCCTCCATTCCTATCACCGCATTTTTAAAATCAGCCTATGCCAAAGAAAAACTTGCTAATGTTCCTGTGGTAACTGTCATTGGGTGTCGTAATATGTGGATTATGGCGCAAGAAAAGGTGAAAATGCTCCTTAATGCGATAGGCGCAAAGCTCATAGATAACATTGTTTTGGTGGATCAAGGAAGTTCTTTGGCGACGTTTATCACCACGCCTCGCTGGATGCTGACAGGCAAAAAAGAGGCGTTTTGGGGACTGCCTAAAGCGGGGATTAGCGAAGCGGAGATAGCGCGTGCTTCTCGTTTTGGAGAAGCTATTCATCAAGGCTTGCAAAACGATGAAGAGAAACGCTTTACGCCTTTGTGTGAGGGCTTAGGAGCGGTGAATGTGGATGAAAAGCTCATTCGCAGTGAAAAGATTGGCACACGCAGTTTTACGATTTGGGGGAAGTTTATTCGGGCATTTTCCAAACAAGGAGAGATGAAACGCCATGCGTTTATTGCGCTTTATACTCTTTTTCTTGTAGCGATGATTATTACCGTAGTCCCTTTAAATATGCTCATTCAAACGCTTTATCGCAAACTAAATAAAACAGCGGTGGAGAAGGAAAAAGCCTTTTACGAGCTTCCCTCAGGCTCACAAACCGATAAATTAAAGGAATTTTTAGCATCATGAACAACGCAATTTACATTAACGATATTCAAACATTTATGCCCAATCAGCCGGTTTCTAACGATGAGATGGAGGAGTATTTAGGCTACATTGGCGGTAAAAAATCCAAAGCAAAAGCAATTGTATTACGCAGTAATGGGATTAAACAGCGCTACTATGTTCTTAAAAAAGGGACGCAAAAAGCGCTTTTTTCCAATGCGCAAATCACCGCCAATGCCGTTAAAAAACTTCAAAACGAACATTTTGGGCTTGAAGCGATGGAAGTGCTTTCATGCGGAACCACCATGCCCGATCAGCTCATGCCCAACCATACCTTAATGGTTCAAGGTGAGCTTGGTCTCAATGACATTGAAACCCTCAGTGCTTCAGGCATTTGTTTAAGCGGGATGAATGCTTTAAAATATGTCTATTATGCCATTAAGAGCGGGGAGTGCGAAAACGGTGTTGCCACAGGCTCCGAGATAGCCTCTTTAGCACTTAGAGCGCAAAATTTTGAAGAAGAATCCAAACAGTGGACGCTTTTAGAAGCCAATCCGACCTTAGCGTTTGAGAAAGATTTTTTACGTTGGATGCTCTCCGATGGCGCGGGAGCGATGTTGCTCCAAAACAAGCCTAACACAGACAAACTCTCGTTAAAAATAGAGTGGATAGAACTGCTCTCGTATGCAGGGCAAATGCCAACGTGTATGTACAGCGGATGCGAGATGGTAGACGCAAAGCCTGTGGGCTGGCGTAATTACACGCAAAGTGAGATTATGGAAAAATCGCTTTTAAGCATTGCACAAGATGTCAAACTGTTGAATGAAAACATTGTTGAGTACACGGTCGTGAAACCTTTAAAAAAAATCTTAGGCAAAAGAGCGTTGGTGGAGAAAGAGATAGCTTACTTTTTGCCACACTACTCCTCACACTTCTTTAGAGATAAACTCTATGCAGGGATGCAAGAAGCAGGGCTTGAGATACCCTATGAGAAGTGGTTTACCAATTTACCCTATTGTGGCAACACAGGTTCGGCTTCCATTTACATTATGCTTGAGGAGCTTTTTCACTCCAATAGACTTCAAAAAGGGGAGAAGATTTTGTGTTATATCCCTGAAAGTGGGCGTTTTTCCACCGCATTTATGTTGCTAGAAGTGGTCTAAATGATAGAGATTCCACACGAAAAAAATGAAACCCTTGAGGGAATGCAAAAGGTGATGTACGCTCAAAATGAGCAAGGGGAGTTTCAACGCTATACCTATGGAAGCTCCATCGAGGAGTTTGCGACTCAAGTGGCGGTAGAAGAGTATGAACTCCTCAAACACGAGTGTTTAGAGCGCATTAAAAGAGGCGAGGATTCGCCCATTGCGTTTTACATGTACGAACATCGAATGGATTTGCCAACCTTGGCGTGTGCGGTGGGTATGTTTCAATTTCGAGTGAAACGTCACCTTAGAATGCGTGTTTTTAAACGGATGAGTGATGCGCTTTTACAACGCTATGCCGATGCCTTTTCGATTTCACTTGCTCAGTTAAAGGAGTTTCATTGAGCCCAAAGCCTTTTGAACATGCCCAATTTGCCCACTGTGAAAGCGGTGTGATGGCAACGCTTTTTTCTGCGTATGGATTTGCTTTAAGTGAGCCCATGGCGTTTGGAATGGCACACGCCTTAAGTTTTGTCTATTTGCCTTTTGTAAAAGTGAACAATCTGCCTTTAATTGCCTATCGAAGCCTGCCCAAGAGCATTATTAAAACGCTCTCAAAATCTTTACATGTAACGATGAAAACGCAGACGTTTAAAGGTGAGAAAGAGGCGAATGAAGCGCTCAAACGCGTGCTCAGTGAGGGAAAAATTGTCGGGCTTCAAACCTCTGTTTATTATCTGCCGTACTTTCCCAAAGACATGCGTTTTCATTTTAATGCGCATAACCTTTTGGTGTATGGCATGGAAGAGGAGAACTATCGTATCTCTGATCCTGTGTTTGAAGAGGCGGTGGTGTGTTCACAAGAGGGGCTAAGTAAGGCTCGTTTTGCCAAAGGTGTCTTTGCTCCTAAAGGGTTTATGTACTATCCTAAGAACATGCCAAAAGAGGTGGATATGCACGCCATCTTACGCAAAGCCATTGTTAAAAACGCCAAAGCGATGCTCACTCCTTTTCCCTTTGCAGGCGTAAAAGGGATGAGAAAATTAGCCCAAAAAATTGTAACGCTTCAAACCCACACCCATCAGCGGTATGTGAAAAATTACCTCACGCACATTGTACGGATGCAAGAGGAAATTGGCACGGGAGGTGGCGGTTTTCGGTTTTTGTATGCAGCATTTTTACAAGAAGCCAAAGCGCATGGTTTGAATGAAGCACTTCTTGAAGAAGCTTCAGCACTTCTGGTGAAATCAGGCAGTGCGTTAAGAGAGTTTGCTCTTTATTGCGTAGAGGGAAGTAAAAAGCCTCAGAGTCTCAATACCCAAAAAATTGCTAACAAACTCCTAGAAGCCTCTGAGTATGAAGAGCAAGCTTTTAGGCTTTTGAAAGGGCTTTAATAGCCTTTACATGTAAGAAGGAAAACACGTGAACATAAAAAAGATGCATATGGTAGGTTTTTCACCTACGCATACAACCAAAACGGTTTTAGAGAGTATTGCTTCTGGGATGGATATTGCAGACGCAACGTTGATAGATATGACCCTTCCCACACACGCTGAAGCGATACGTTTTGGCTCTGAGGAGGTGGTTATCATAGGCGCACCTGTCTATGCGGGACGTTTACCTGTGCATGCGGTGGAGCGATTTAGAAAGCTTAAGGGTGAGCATACCTTAGCCATTATTGTGGTGGTGTATGGGAACCGTGAATTTGAGGATGCGCTTTTGGAACTGAAACATTTGGTCATTGAGCAGGGATTTGTTCCTGTGGCGGGGGCAGCGTTCATCGGAGAGCACTCCTTCTCAACGGTGGAATTTCCAGTCGCACAGGGGAGACCTGATAGTGCTGATATGGCCTGTGCAAGGGCATTTGGAGAAGAGGTACACGCCAAAATCGCTGCGTTAGAGAGTTTAGTGGGTGTGGAGATTGAGGTGCCTGGAAATTTCCCTTATAAAAATGGAATGCCCGCCAATAGCGTTGCGCCTGTGAGTGGGGTGGCATGTACAGCATGTGGGGTGTGTGAGAGTGTGTGCCCGACTGGAGCGATTGAAGTGGGACATGAGGTTATTACAGAGGCTTCGCTTTGCATTCGCTGTTGTGCGTGTATAAGAGCGTGTCCTCATGAAGTGCGTGTGATAGAAGATGAGGCATGGAAGGCGATTGGGGTGAGGTTGCATACGAATTGCAACGTACCTAAAGCGCCACAGCTTTTTTGTTAAAGTGCGTTACCATTTTTGTTACAAAGGGTTTTAAATGTCTACACATCCTACGTTTTTAGAGCAATTTCGCTCTTTTTACCTTCAAAATAAACTGAGTGACCTTGAGGTTGCCATTGACTATTTTAGTGTGTTTGGAGGTACGCAGTGGAATGTTGATACCACCAAACCTCTTTTTGAACTCATTTCTGAGAAGATTTTAAAGCATTACACCTACATTCATGCCGACATCACGAAACTCACACACAGTAATAAACAAAGTCATGCGCTTTTAAGTGCGTGTGCCACAGGGGATGGACGTCTTTTTTCTTCTTACAAACGGGCTCGTTTGAGCAGAGAAGAGGGCAATGAAGCTTTGCATGCACTCTTACGCAGTGGTTTGGTGGAGCGTGAGTATTCACTGGAGCGTCCCTTAAGAGAAGAGGATGACAACTCTGAGAAACTTCGTTTTCAAACACCGTTTATGCGTTTTTGGTTTGCGTTTGTTTCGCCGTATTATAAGACGATTAAAGAGAACGATTTTAGTGAGGTTGAAAAAGCGTTTTGTAACCGAGAACAAGGCTTGAGTGATGCCATTTTTCAAAACCTTGCACAGAGCTTTTTGCAACACGTTTTTCAAGACGATAAGATCGTGGAGATAGGCGGTTATTGGGATAAAAATTCAGAAATTGATATTTTAGCTAAGAGCCAATCAGGAAAGCTCATTGCGGGGAGTTGTCGCTATACGAAAAGTAAAGTGAAAAAGAGTGAACTCACTAAACTCAAAGAGCAGTGCGCTTTGGCTGAACTGGAGCCTGATATGTATATTATTTTTAGTAAAAGTGGATTTAGCTCAGAACTTAAAGCACTGAAAAGCGAGAGTCTGAAACTTTTTACGCTTAAGAGTTTAAAACCTTTGGTGGAAGGGATAGATAAAAAAGAACTCCTTCCTTGCGTAGGGAAAAAATACTAAGTTAGAAGCCAAAGAGACTTTTACATGTAAAGAGTAACTCTTTACATGTAAAAAGAGAGCTTAGGGGTACAGTTGTCCGACAAGCTCTTTAATTTTGACTTCACCGTTGATGAATTTCCCCATATTTGCACTTCCGCTAAGGGAATCATAGGTTGCTTCACCACTTAAAACACCGTTTTTGTAGACTTTAATGTTGGCGTATGCCATATAAAGCGCCATATCCCAACGCCAATTTGCGGTGTAGGTTGAGGTAATGGGACAAACATTCACGTTATCTGGGGATTGTTTGAGGATAGGCTTATACCCTTTTTCAATCAGTGCTTGTTGATAGACGGGTAAAAAGTTATTTAACACCGCTGGATTTTGGATAATACACACCTCTTTGCTCTCTAGCATCCCCACAGGTTTTATCTCCTGTTTGATGGAACATCCTGTCAATAAAAGCAGACTCAGAGTGCTTGTAATAGCCCATGTTATTTTCATATTTATTCCTTTTAGTAGAGTGGTTTTATTTTTTAAAAATCGTATCAAAGTTCTCATTTTTATTTTGAGAACACTCTTTTCTTTGCGCTTCATTTTTCTCTTTTTGTGCTTCTATCTGTGCGTATTTTTCATCGTTCATTATTTCCTGAGGGACACTTAACTCATGGATACTGTATGCGCCACTAAATCCACTGATTGTTTGACCCTCAGGTGCAAAAATGAAGGATTTAGGTGAAAAAACTCCATCTTCACAGTGAAAATGACCTGAGATACAGCTACATTTTTGGAAGAGTTTGTAGCCTGTTGCCAGTCTGTTTTGGCTGTATAAAATAGAGGTGTTTTTATCGATTTCTCCTTCGATACTGCTTTGGGGTGTGCTTGAGTGAATCAGAATGGCTTTGATGCTTGTTTGAAGGGGATTATGGATTTTCCATGTACTCGCATGGTGTGATTCTAGGAGTAGTACCACAGGTTTATCTGATTTTTGAAGCGTTATATGGATGCTATTGTCTTTATTTTTACTCTCATAGGCACCAACATACCAAAATGCTAATTCGTTTTTCTCAAGAAGATTGAGACGCTCTTTGAGTTCTTGTTGCGTGTATTTTGTGATTTCAGGTAAGATTTTTACGGCTAAGGTGGTGGTATGCCAGCCGTTGAGGTATTCGATTTCTACTTTGTGAAACCCTTTGGTGAACGTATAGGGAATTTCAACATTGCTTTGACCTTCATACACGATATACCCATCAATAATAAGGCGCAATTTAGAGTTGCTAAATGAGATGTAAAAAACCTTTTTCTCATCGGTTTTAGACTCAAAATTTCCTACCCAATAACCCCCAAAGTGACCTGAATCAATGTTGTGAAAATCTTTGTAGGGATAATTGACATTAATCTCTGTAACTCTTTCAGAAGCAACAATTTTTTTAGGATTGGTTGTATCGATGTAGTGTGCTTTAAAGGCATTTTTAGGAATATCACGTGAGATATTCAGCTGGTCTGCCCACGTGCTTTGTGCTTTTTTAAGACCACCATGTTTGACAAACTCTTGAATATCTTGATCGATTTTTTGTTTTTCTTTGGTAGCAAATTCGATGTAGCGTTTATAGGATTCTAGTGCGGCATCTCTCATCTTTGGAAGGGTATGTTTTTCAAACTCTTTTTGATAGAAACGCCCAAGCAGTTTATGAAATAGCGCACTTTCAGGGTACATCTTCATGAGAGGTTCAAGGTATCTAGGGGTGTGATAATCTGCTGTTTTTGAAAGATAAAGGGCGTATTGTTCTAAGTATCGCAGGTGCGTTTTCTCATCCATGCACGAAGGTTTTGTCGTGAGAATTCGCCTAAATTCTGTGTTATTTAAAAGAATTAAAGCATGTTTTGTATCCTCAAATTTTTCATAGATGAGTTTAGATTCTTGAGAAATCTTTTCTACCTCTTTACAGATATCCGCATCAGAAACAGCATATAAAGAGAACGTTGTAAGCAAGAGCATAAGCCCAACACGAAAAATTCCCATAAAAACTCCTTTAAAGATGAGGTTTGACAAGTGTGATAACCATACATTTACCACGTTCATCGCTTTTTACATGTAAAGATGTCTCTTTCTCTTTTAAGCTTTGAAGTTGCTCCCAAAAAGAGGTGGGAGTGAGTGTTGCATGGTAGTGCTCTTCTGCTTTGTTTAGACTCTCAAACGTCTCAATACGCTCAATTTTTGCCAGAGCATTTGCAGGATTTTGGTTAGCGTAAATCCAACAGCTTTTATCGAAACACACCTCTTTTGTTATAGGGCGGTGTTTTTCTTCGATAAAACTCAAAGAGGTATCGACATATCCTACTAAAACATCGTCCACTTCTTCATGCATAAGATCAAAATATGCCAGTTGTAATGCTTTTTCAAAGCTTTGA
Organism: Campylobacterota bacterium; assembly: GCA_009930355.1. Taxonomy (GTDB): domain Bacteria; phylum Campylobacterota; class Campylobacteria; order Campylobacterales; family Sulfurospirillaceae; genus Sulfurospirillum. Next base: position 11,557 of record RZYK01000022.1, read on the forward strand.
TTGTGAGCCGTGAGCATCATGTGTTTTCCTTCTGCCTTAAGTGCTTGGGCGATGTAAAAACTAGCATTGGTGTTAATACCCAAAAAATCAAAAGGCATAATGATGCCATCTTTTTTACTGACCTGTTCTAACACAGAAACCATACTTTCCACGGGTCCATATTCGGTAGCTAAGTAGATGCCAATATTGGAAGAAAAGTTTTTGTTTTGAAGGCATGAGAGTGCGCCATAAACGGCTAAAAGGTTAAATTTATTGGCACGTCTGAGATTGATTTTACATAAAGAGGCTAGCTTTTGTTTATACAGAGTAAGCTCTTGTGTGGGCTCTAAAAGTTCGTAAGTATGGTGAATGTACATCCGCTCTCCTACTCTCGTGCCAAAATAAGCGAGGTAGTATTTCCCCCAAAGGCTACAAAATTGAAAAGAATCGTTAAGGGAATATCTTCACATGTAAAAGGCTCTTGCATTGGTGTGAAGCTTGCCTCTTTTGTTCCTTTTTCAAATCCTAAAGTATGAGGAAGAAAGCCCTCTTTAGCACACAGAAGCATTAAAGCAATTTCATTGCATCCACTAGCGCCTAACGTATGTCCAATAAAAGGTTTCAATGCTGTTACGGGTGGGTGCGTTGCATACTTTTCAAATAAAAGAGTGAGGGCATTGGCTTCGGAAGTGTTGTTGTTTTCACTTCCTGTGGCGTGGGCTTTAATAAGATCAATGGCTTTTAGGTCAAGATGTGCCGCTTTGAGTGCGCCATCCATTGTTTTAAAAATAGGCTCACCTGAGGGATTGCTGGTCGTTTCGCTGTAAATATCGCAGATGTTTTTTGAGCCTTTGTAATAAAAATCCTCTTTTGTTCTAGGCTTACTCTCTAAGAGAAGTGCGGAACACGCTTCACCTAAAATAATTCCATCGCTTTTTTCATCAAAAGGACGGTACATTTTGCTTTGAGAAAGAAGCATTAAGGAAGAAAAGCCATTGAAGGTGGTTTGATTAAACAACTCAATGCCTAAAACCAATGCTTTTGAAATGACGCCTTGCTCAATCATCCTAGACGCATAGGCGAGAGCATTGACGCTAGAGGTGCAGGCAGTGGAAAACAAAAGTGCTTTATGTTGGGAATGTGTTAATGTTTCAAGGTATGTTCCTAAATAACCATACCCAATATGCTCAAACGCTTTCCCTTCTTTGCTTAAGCTGTAGCGTGTGTAACTCTCTTCATTTAAAGAAATTCCCATAGCTGTTGAGCCAATAAAAATAGCCAATTCAGCTTGTTCTTCTTCATTTAATCCTGCTTTTTGAATAGCTTCATGTACTACATAATCAATACATGCATAGAGTTTTTTCTCTTCAGATTCAAATGATTCTAAGAGATGATAATAGGGCTTTTGTGCAAAATGCTCTTGTAAAAAAGTTTCATAATTTTGTGCATTGAGACTATGTACTGTACGGGTGATTTCATTTGGAGTTTTGCCTAAATTGCACCATAAAGACGCTCCCGTAATATACGCTTTTTTTGAACTCATCTTTCCTCAATAAAGGTTGCTAGGGTGTTAATATTGCTCATAATGGAGCGAATTTTTTTGCTATCGGTAATTTCAATGCCATATTTTTCTTTCAACGCCATTGAAATTTGAAGCGCATCCATTGAATCGAGTTGTAAGGATGCATCGGAGCCAAAAAGTGGAGCATTGTCGTCAATATCTTCAGGACTAAACTCTTCTTTGTCACACTCTTTTAAAATGAGTTCTTTAAGTTCTTGTTTGAGTGAATTGGGGGTTTGGGGCATCGTTTAATCTCTCCTGTATTTAAGCGTAAGGTAAGCAAGGCTAAAAAAGCAAAGGGCAAAGGCAAGGAGTTTGGCAAGGGCGTATTTAATGTCACCAAATGTGCCTGCGTTGACAATGACCTCCAAAAAGCTATCGAGCGCCCAAGACATGGGCGAAAGTTCTGAAATTTCTTGCATCAGTTTTGGCATCACAATTTTAGGTACCATAATGCCTCCCAGTGCTGAAAGCATAATGTTGGACGTTCCACCCAAAATCGTTGCCATTTCACTGCTATTGCTGATGGTCGCAATACTCAAGGCAAAGGAAATTGCCGCAATGGAAACAACAGCAGAGATGAGCATAAGCAAAAAGAGACTTCCTTGAATCACGAGCGCATCGCCTCCTAAAAGAGGTAAGATATACATACCCACCAAAAGCATACAAAAAACTTGCAGTTGATTCATGACAAAATAGGGAATAAACTTCCCTATAATAACGCCACTTAAAGGGATATTCATGCTTCGAAGTTTATCAATTGTACCAAAATTTTTCTCATTAATAAAGGTGTTAGAGATGGGAATAAGAATAAAAAACATCGAAAAAATAAGCCATGAGGGAACGCTGTGCTGTACGGAGGTGATTTGTGTGGGATGGTTATCTTTGAGCACATAGGTATGGGTAATTTTCTCTTCAAAGCTTGCTTGTGTTGCTGATTTGAGGTTGAGTACGGTTGAAAAATTTTCAATGACCATCTCTGCCATTTTAAGACTCAAAAACTGTTTTAAAAAGGCAACTTGTTGGTAAGCGACATCAGAGCGGGAGATAATTTTAATGGACGCCTCTTCATTTTTGACAATATTTTCCATAAAATTAGGCGTCATAGAGAGAATAAAATCGTAGGTTTTATTGGAGAGTGCTTCTTCAATGACGGTTTCATTTTCAATGAGGCGAAAGCTGAAAAATTGGTTTTGATTGAGTTTGTCCATAAAGGCACCAAAAGCAGAGGCGTTACTTTCGCTTTGAACACCAATGTTGAGTTTAACATCGTATTTATTCGCATAGGTGTTTTGAAGCGCTAAAGACATGATAATAATAAACAGAGTTGGCATCACAAAGAGCACAATCAGTGCGTGTTGATTGCGTAAAATAAGTAGAAACTCTTTTTTTAAAGTATGGTACAGCATTAATCCCTCAACTCTTTCTTTGTCAATGATAAAAAGAGATCTTCTAAACTGTTTTTAGGCAGCTCAAGCTCTTTTACATGTAACGATTTTTCTTTGATTTCACAGAATGTTTCCACTAAAGTATCATAGTTTTCATGCAAATTAATCTCTTTTTTTGAGTCATCGCTTAAATGCAATGTTGCGATGTGGTCATTTTTCATCAGCTCCTCTTTACTTTGGTGGAACATAATTTTACCGTGGTCTAAAATGGCAATGTCATCGCAAAGGTACTCGATCTCATCCATGTAGTGTGAGGTGTAGATAATGGTAGTGCCTTCACTTTGATTAATCTTTTTAATCACATTTAAAATATAGTGGCGAGATTGGGGGTCAATGCCCACGGTTGGCTCATCAAGATAAAGTATTTTGGGGTTGTTTAAGAGCCCAATAGCAATATTAAGGCGTCTTTTAAGCCCTCCTGAAAAGCTCTCAGCACGTTTATGGCGGTATTTTTCCAGTGCAGTCATCTCTAAGGCATAATGAATTTGACGGGTTAAATCTTTGTCTTTTAACCCATGGAGTGCACCAAAAAATTCTAAGTTTTCATAAGCACTGAGCGTTGGATAAAAGGCATAAGATTGAGGAACGAGGCTACACAGAGATTTTATCTCTTTTGGGTTTTTATCCCAGTCGTGTCCTAAAATCGTAATTTTTCCAGCCTCTTTGGGAATGAGAAAATTTAAAATGGAAACAAGGGTGGTTTTCCCCGCACCATTAGGTCCTAAAAGACCAAAAATGGAGCCTTGTTTGATGCTTAAATCTAAATGGTCTAAAACGACATTTTTCGAGTAACGTTTTAGAAGATGGGTAATGTGAATCGCCATAAACTCTCTTTTACTGTATGTATAGTTATTAGTGTAATGCATTTTCAATTATAGATTGCTTTGAGAGGTTCAAATCATAAGGATTGATGGGGTTTGGCTCAGTTATTTTTAACCTTTCACTCAATACAATAAGCTTAAATTTTTTTAAAGGATGGGCATGAGAAAGTTTAAGATGTTACTAATAGCGGCATTGGCCACGTTAGCGTTTGTGGGATGTACCGCAGTTCCTGTACAGAATATCAATAATACAGCGGTTGCTATAAACAGCACCAATAAAGCGACGATTCAAGGGGTTGAGAGAGCTATTATTCAAGCAGGTGGAAGTCTTGGTTGGGTAATGAAAAAAGTCAATAGCGGTAAAATTCAAGGTGTTCTTACGTTGCGTAAACACGTTGCTGTTGTGTTGATTACATACAATGCCAATGAATACAGTATTACGTATCAAGATAGTACAGCGCTTGATTATAATCCAGCAGATAATACCATTCATAAAAACTACAACGGATGGATTCAAAACCTTAATAAAGCCATTCAAGTACAGCTAAGTATGCTATAGCACAAAAGGTTCTAGTCAAAACTAGAACCTTCCTTCTTGTTTTATCGTAGTGGCATCATCTTTTTACCCATAAGGGAAATCTCTATTTTCTCGACTCTATAAAGTTTTATGGGAATATTAATGTTTCCTAAGCTCTCTTTGAGGGTATGTTGAATCTCTTTAAGACGTATTTCACGTTCGCTCTCAATAAATAGCTCCACTACTTCATCTTTGAGTTCATTCTCAAGATGTTTGACATTGGCGAGGGCTTTGTTTACCCCTTCCATACGCTCTAAAATCTCTTCTATTTGCGTTGTGGCGTAGCGTTTTCCTGCAATTTTGACAATGGTATTGCTTCGCCCTAAAAGTTGAAATTTCCCATTTTCAATCAGCGCATAATCAAAACTTTGAATGGCACCTTCTGTTTCTACCACGCCCTCTTGCCAGAGCTGATGTGAGATGAAAGGAGACTTTACATGTAAAAGTTCTTTGGCGTTCAAAGAGACTTCAACCCCATGAAAAGGTGTCCAAAAGGTATCGTCTTGTTTTTTAAAAGCAATACTTCCTGTTTCCGTCGAGCCAAAAAGCTGAATAAGCGTGGTATTGAAGGTGTCACAGAAGGCTTTAGCGATATCACTACTTAAAGGACCTGTGGAGCTAATAAAAATGGTTTGGCTTAAATCTTGAGGGGTATTGAGGCGTAAAAGCGATTTGATATACAGCGGTGTGGTGACAATAAGCGTGTTCTCTTTGGCTAAGCAGAGTAAATCGTGCGGTAAAAAATGCTCTTTAAAGAGAAGTGGTTTGTTCAGTTTTAAGGGCAAAAGTAAGGCAGCTAAAAAGCCATAAATATGAATAAAAGGAACTGTAGCCACGACATTTTCAACGCTAAAATTTCCAAATTCTCTTAGCAGAGCTTCCATATCGGTTTCAATGTTTTCTTTGGTTTTGAACGCTCCTGTGGGAGAGCCTGTGCTCCCTGAGGTAAAAAACATGGCAGCAAAATCAATGGTCTCTAACACCGAAGTATCAAAGGAGGCTACTTTTTGCGCAAGAGCGGTATTGTCTTGGTCGTACAAAATGGGTTTTGCCCCTGAGAGATAGGCTTTTAAAATGCCAAGCGCACTCTCTTTTTTGCTCGTTGAAGCAACAGGTATGATAGTGCCTTTAAGTGTTTCATCAAAGAGCGTTTCACTCTCGTAAACGCTTTGGGTTTGATCATCGTTGATGATGGTAATGTTCATTGCTTTTCTCTCCCTAACAGTAATAAAAATAGGGCAAAAACCCCTACACTTGCCACCCAGCCAATGTGTTCAAGGGCGCCAATACGACTAAAAATGAATACACCAAATCCTGCAAAAGTGCTGAGAAGCGAGAAGAAAATGGCGTTGTTTGTTGCACTGCTTTGTGCTTTAGCGTCTGCTTTATAAATTCCATAATCAATGCTCAGTGCCATGACAATAAAAAGCATAAAAAGATGCATTAAAGAGAGACTCTCTCCTAGGAGTGAGAGTAAAATAAGTGCGATGGGAAAAAGAACAAAGCTAAAGCAGAGCATTAAAGCGTGAGGGCATATCCATAAAAGTATCAGACAAAGAAGCGTAGCACTTAAAATGCCACACCACACCAACTCTTTTTGTACGTCTGCTAAGGCTTTGCTAAAAAGTGTTTGTGCCTCCATGCTATGGGCTAAGTTTTGGGCTTCAAGCATTGCAATATCGTTTGCTTTGACCATACCTAAGGTGTAAAATATGCCTTGGTGGCTGAGCACATGAATCCCCATTGACTCAAGGAGTTCGTGTGTAATAGGGGTAAAGGTTGGATGCAGCAGTGAGGTATTATAGGCGTGTTTAAAAAAATTGTCTCTAAAGCCTTGTTTTTTTGCCTCTTCTAAAAGTGTTTTTTGTGTGTTATTAAAATCAAAATCTTTCAATATTTTAGCTTTCGTATCAAAACTTTTTTTATCGATTAAAAAAGAGAGAGGAAGAAAAGCGTGTGGATTTTTTTGTGCAATCAAACGACTTTTTTCAACTAAAGTATCTAGGCTTTGCGCTTCAATTAAAATAGGTGTTGTGCCTACTTCTTTCATCTGTTGTTTAAAAAAGAGCTCATCTGTAAGGAGCTTTTGATTGTGGTAATCTAAAGAGCGAAGATTGGTATTGATGCGTATCAAAGGAAGAATTACAAGGATAACCAGAAGGGAAATAAGGGCAATAAGGCGATAAGGTAGGGTAAATGTTCGTTTGAAAAAGGAAAAATGGGGTGCTTTACCAAAGCCAATCACAGGATAAATCAATGCGAAGTGAAGGTAGCTAAAGGTAAGAGAGAGCATTGAAAAAAGGCAGAGTTGCTGAATGAGTAAAAAATCCACAAATCCAAAAATAAAAAATCCACCCAGCGTTGTAAAAAATCCAAAAAAGACCGTTTTGTTAAAACCTAGAGGCTTTTCATAATGC
>RZYK01000023.1 GCA_009930355.1 Campylobacterota bacterium
TATCTGATTAAGCGAGGATTATAATGAAAAGTTATGTCTAACTTATGTTTTCTTACATGTAGAGCTATTTATAGGTTTGTTTAAGAAAACAATTGTTACCAAAAGGAACAAAATAGGTTATTTTTTCTCACTTTCTAATTCTAAAGCTAAAAATTTGCCCGTATAACTGCCTGATTTTTCAGCACCAGAAGCCACTTCTAAAGGCGTTCCTATCGCTATTATGCGCCCTCCATAGCTTCCACCCTCAGGTCCCATATCAATCAAATAATCAGCGTTTTTTATCACATCCATGTTGTGCTCAATGACTAAAACACTGTTACCCATATCTGTGAGATGATGTAACACTTTAACCAGTCTGTCTACATCAGCGAAGTGTAAACCTGTGGTTGGCTCATCCAAAACATAGAGTGTATTGCCCGTATCTTTTTTACTAAGCTCCTTAGCCAGCTTAATACGCTGTGCCTCACCGCCACTTAAAGTCACCGCATTTTGCCCCAGTGTGATGTAGCCCAATCCAACATCCATTAAGGTTTGCACTTTTTGATGAATTTTAGGAATCGCTTTGAAAAACTCAAACGCCTCGTCCACACTCATACTTAAAACATCAGAAATGGATTTACCCTTGTATTTAATCTCTAGCGTTTGTGCGTTGTAACGGTGTCCTTTACAGCTATCGCATTTCACCATAATATCAGGCAAGAAGTGCATCTCTATTTTTATCTCACCATCGCCTTGACACTTTTCACAGCGTCCGCCCTTCACGTTAAACGAGAAACGCCCGACACTGTATCCACGTATTTGCGCTTCTTTCGTTTTGGCGAACAAGGCTCGTATTTCATCCATCACGCCTGTATAGGTAGCGGGATTGGAACGTGGCGTTCTTCCAATGGGGCTTTGATCCAGATAAATGACTTTATCGAGTTGTTCAAGCCCAATGCACTCCACACCTGCAACTTTATTGACCTTTTTCGCACGGTTGAGATACTCTTTTGCCACAGGAAGCAGGGTTTGTAAAATGAGTGAGCTCTTACCGCTACCACTCACCCCTGTAATGGCGACAAGGTTTCCCAAAGGAATTTTTACATCCAAATTTTGAATGTTATTAATCGTGACATTGTTCAATTCTATCCAGCGCTCTTGCGCTCTATTTTCTCGATAATTGATAATTTTACTGTTATTAAGATACTGCGCAGTGAGTGTATTGCTCTTTAAAAGCTCTTCTTTAGTCCCCTTAAAGACAATCTCCCCACCAAACTTTCCAGCCCCAGGTCCAATATCTACGATAAAATCAGCACTCTGTATCGTCTCTTTGTCGTGTTCTACCACAATGACCGAGTTGCCTTTCTTTTGTAAATTGCGCAGGGTACGAATGAGTTTGAGCGTATCCCTCTCATGCAATCCAATACTCGGCTCATCCAGTACATACATCACACCCGTAAGCCCGCTTCCAATTTGTGAGGCAATGCGAATGCGTTGCGCCTCACCCCCGCTAATCGTTCTCGCATCTCTGCCTAAACTGATGTAGCCAAGCCCCACATCGAACAAGAAAAAGAGTCGCTCTCGTATCTCTTTTAAAATGGGCTCTGAAATCATCCTATGTTGCGCCTTCATGTAGGCAAAATTTTCATCATTTTTGAAAAATTCTAAACATTTATCAATGGGCATTTCCAAAATATCAGCAATATTTTTTCCAGCAACCCGAACAGCCAAACTCTCTTTTTTTAAACGATACCCACCACAGGTATCACACACTTTTTCGCTCATATACTCGCCCAACTCTTTTTCATCTTTGAGCATGTCATAGGCGATTTTAATGACCCCTTCCCATTTGCGAGTGAGTTTATGTTTTTTCCAAAAAAATGTCGCATCTTCCACGCCACCGTGTAAAATGGAGCGTTGCTGATGTTCTTCAAGTTCTTCATAAGGAATGCGGGTATTAATACCAGCAGCCTCACAGTAGGCTTCTAAAAATTTGGCATAAAAGCTTTTGTTAAAGCCGTAAAAAATTTTGATGGCTCCCTCATTAATGCTCACATGTTCATTGATAATTTTCTTTAAATCAAGCGTATAGCGAATGCCTAAACCATCACAGGTTGAACACGCTCCTTTGGGAGAATTAAAGGAAAAGGAGAGAGGTTCCAAAGGTTCAAAACTAATCTTACAGTCAAAACAGGCTAAATGTTCACTGTAATGAATGTGCGATGTTGGAAGCCCCACTTCTTCAGCGTTGGCAATATCAAGTTCCACCTCACCATAACTCTCTAAAAGCGCTTTTTCAATGTCCGTAGCGATACGCTCAAAGTTCTCTTCACGAATCACCACACGGTCGATAATCACTTTAATAGTATGCTTTTTCGTTTTTGAAAGCTCTATTTCTTCATCCAAACGTACCATCACACCATCAATTTGCGCTCTCACATACCCTTTATGGCGTAAAGATTCTATCATGTCGGCAAAACTTCCCTTTTTCTCACGCACCAAAGGCGCTAAAATGGAGAGTTTAGTCTCTAAAGGTAGTTTTAAAACCTGCTCAATAATATCTGCCACAGACATCTGTGAAATCTCTTTCCCACACAAATGACAGTGTTGTTTTCCAACTCTGGCAAATAATAAACGCATATAATCATAAATCTCTGTAATCGTCCCCACCGTTGAGCGAGGGTTTTTACTCGTGGTCTTTTGGTCTATCGCAATGGCAGGGGTGAGTCCTTCAATTTTTTCCACATCAGGCTTACCCACACGATCCAAAAACTGCCTTGCATACGAGGAGAGCGACTCAATATAACGGCGTTGCCCTTCCGCATAAAGGGTATCAAAGGCCAAAGTACTTTTACCGCTTCCACTAAGCCCTGTAAAAACAACCAATTTATTTTTGGGAATTTCAAGGTTGATATTTTTAAGATTGTTCTCTTTTGCACCGTAAATTTTTATCATAGAATGTTCATCTCGCTTAAAATTTTATTGAGGGTTAAAACCAGCATAACGACGTATAAGATTAAAAGGGCTCTTTTTTGCACTTTTTTCTCAACACGATGGGATAATTTCACCCCAAAATAGACTCCTAAAACAGAGCCAACACCTACAGCCGCACCCACTACATAATCGACATGACCACTGAGCGCTAGGCTAATAAAACCAGAAATAGAGCCAAAAATAATAAAAAAGAGCGTGGTTCCCACAGCCTTTTTGATATCCCAATTTAAAAAACCAACCAATACAGGCGTAAGAAATACAGCACCTCCTGTTCCTGTACTAATCGCAATCGCACCAATCACAAAACCAACACCAAACAGCACGATTTTGGACTCATTCGGTTCACACCTAGGCATAAGTGGTGCGGTAAAAAATTTGTAAATAGAAAGTACTAACACAGAAGCAAAGAGGATTAACAACGATAGGGAGGATAAAGTATCGACAATAACACCACTAAGCCCCGCACCAAAGAGAGCACCAAAACCTAAAAAAATACCACTGTTGAGTTGTAACACGCCTGCTTTATAGTTATGGTAAGAGCCAAACATGGAGCTAAAAATCATCTGCATGACAGAGATACCAATCGCCGTTTTAATATCATAGCCAAAATAAATCAGGGTCGGAACTAAAATGGTACCGCCACCAATGCCAAAAAAACCTGAGGAAAAACCCACCAGAAGACCAAAAAAGCCAAGCGCAATTACCATTATTTTCACTTTAATTTAAGATAATGGATTCTACTTCAAGCGCTCTTAATAAATGGTTATCTTTACATGTAAAGGCTTTTTACATGTAAAGATTTAAAGTTTATTTGCGAGAGAGTTTATAACCGATGGCAAGGACTCCCAACCAAATCGGAATGAGATAAACTGAGGTACTAATCCCCTCAATAAAAAGCATAATGCCCAAAATCATCACGAAGAAGACCAAACAAAGGATGTTGCCAAACGGAAACCAAAAGGCTTTAAATTTGGGTTCAATATGCTTTTTCATCATCGCATAACGAAATTTAAGGTGCGCAAAACTAATCATAAACCAATTCACCACCAACGCAGAAACCACAAGCGCCATTAAAAATTTAAAGGCATCCTCTGGCATAAAATAGTTGAGTACCACACACGTTCCTGTAATCAGCGCTGAAAAAAGCACAGCATTGACAGGCACACCTTTGGAGTTTAGTTTCATCAACTTTTTAGGAGCATTGCCCTGCATCGCTAAGCCAAAAAGCATACGAGAGTTGGAGTAAACCCCGCTGTTATAGACCGAAAGGGCTGCGGTTAAGACAATGGCATTGAGGATATGTGCAATGATATTTTGGTCAATCACTTGAAAAACCATCACAAAAGGCGTCACATCTTTGGTCATGTTCATCCATGGCATTAAGGAGAGTAAAATCGCCAATGCACCAATGTAAAAAATCAAAATACGATAAATCACTTGATTGGTCGCCATGGGAATCGTATGGCTTGGATCATCGGTCTCAGCAGCTGCGATACCAATCAATTCTAAGCCACCAAAAGAGAACATAATAAATACCATTGCCATTAAAAAGCCTTGAAGCCCGTGTGGGAAAAAACCACCCTCAAGTGCCCAAAGATTGCTAATTTTTGCACTCTCTCCACCATTACCACTGATGAGTAAATAACTTCCAAAAGCGATCATAGCAACAATGGCTACTACTTTGATAATCGAAAACCAAAACTCAAACTCACCGTAAATGCGCACATTGACTAAATTAACAAGGTTCACCAGTACAAAGAAAAATGCCGCTGAAATCCACACAGGAATCTGTGGAAGCCAAAAGTGTACAAAGGTACCAATGGCGGTGAGTTCTGCCATACCCACTAAAACATACAACATCCAGTAGTTCCAGCCTGAGGCAAACCCCGCAAATGGGTGCCAGTATTTGTTTGCAAAATGGCTAAATGAACCAGCCACAGGCTCTTCAACAACCATTTCACCCAGTTGTCGCATAATCATAAACGCAATAAAACCACCCAACGCATACCCTAAAAGTACCGCTGGACCTGTGAGTTGGACGGTGGTTGAAACCCCTAAAAAAAGACCCGTTCCAATCGCTCCACCTAAGGCAATAAGCTGTACATGCCTATTTTTCAAGCCTCTTGAAAGCTTATGTTTGTGCATAAAATTCCTTCACGCTAAAAATTAAAAGCATCATTGTATCTTTTTTCAAAAAAATCTTTACATGTAAAAATTTTGTAATCTATAATTTAAAAAAATTGGCTTATAATGTTCAAACGTATCTTAGGCAAAAGGGAAAGCATGAAAGAAGCTGTCATTGAAGCGACACACCATTTTTGTGAAACGATTTTGTGTGAAATTCCTCAAAAAATTGAAAATTTGGGGGAGTATTTTTATGGTTCCGCAATTGCCTTACTTGAAAATGGAAGTGAGCATACGTGGTATCTTTTCTTTGAAAAAAAGGTTTTAGATGACATTGCTCTCAATCTCCTTTTTGAAGAGAACCTGAGTGAAAATGATTTGGACGATTTGCTCAAAGAAATTGCCAATCAAATCATTGGCTCCGCCAAAGTACTATTAGAAGAGAAGTATCCTCAGAATGATTACCATTTGTGTGTGCCTGAATTTATGGGTAACGTATGTGCTCCTTTTCCCATTCCATTGAGCGATAGACATCACTTTCAAGTGAAAGACAGCACCTTTATCATTGCCCGTTAATCTTTACATGTAAAGAAGTGAAACGCCTTTTTAACAAATATCTATTTTTCAAAAGCCAAATTTTTTTCTTAAGTCACTTCTTTGTCTGCTTTTGTATAATCAACTTCTTTTATTGTTTACCGTTAGACTTCTTGATCTAAGCCATTGAAAAAAGTCTATAGTCTGTGGGGGTGCTGTAAAAGGCTGAGATAATACCCCAAGAGGTTTTATTAATGTAGCCTCACGAACCTGATCTGGATAATGCCAGCGTAGGAAATAAGGAGATAACCCATGCCTAAAGTTCTCGATAATTTAGAAAAAATAGATGCCTCGTACATTCAAAACTTCCCAAGCTCTCGTAAAATTTATATACAAGGCTCACGTCCTGACATTCAAGTCCCCATGCGTGAAATCACGCTTTCGCCAACTGCTAAAAGTGATGGGACAGAAGAAGAAAATCCACCCTTACATGTCTATGACACCTCAGGCGTTTACACCGATCCCAGCGTTACCATCGACTTACATCAAGGGCTTAAACCCATTCGTGCAAGCTGGATAGAAGAGCGTGCGGATACAGAACAGTTGAGCGATTTTAGCTCTGTTTACTTTCACAAACGTCACGACGATGCGGAGCTAAACGCCCTTCGCTTTCCCAATCTTAAAAAACCTCGCCGTGCGAAAGCGGGTAAAAACATCACCCAAATGCACTATGCAAGAGCTGGCATCATCACACCGGAGATGGAGTATGTCGCCATTCGTGAAAACTGTAACCTTGAAGTGGCACGCCAAAACAAACTCTTAGGCTCTCAGCACAAAGGTGAGCATTTTGGCGCAAACCTACCAGACATTTACACCCCTGAATTTGTCCGCCAAGAGATTGCCGCAGGACGCGCAGTACTGCCACTCAATGTCAATCACCCCGAAGCCGAGCCGATGATTATCGGTCGTAATTTTATGGTCAAAATCAACGCCAATATCGGCAACTCCGCGACCACCTCATCCATCGAAGAAGAGATCGAAAAAATGCTTTGGTCAACCCGTTGGGGTGGTGATACGGTGATGGATTTGTCCACAGGCAAAAACATTCACGAAACCCGTGAGTGGATACTCCGTAACTCCGCTGTGCCGATTGGAACGGTGCCCATCTATCAAGCCTTAGAGAAAGTGGGTGGCATCGCTGAAGATCTCACATGGGAAATCTACCGTGACACCCTCATCGAACAAGCCGAACAAGGTGTGGACTACTTCACCATTCACGCTGGTGTTCGTTTGGCGTATGTACCAATGACGGCCAAACGATTGACGGGCATCGTCTCACGTGGCGGAAGCATCATGGCAAAATGGTGTTTGCACCACCACAAAGAAAATTTTCTCTACACCCATTTTGAAGAAATCTGTGACATCATGAAAGCCTACGATGTCGCCTTTTCTTTGGGTGATGGCTTACGCCCAGGCTCACTCTATGATGCCAACGATGAAGCGCAATTTGCCGAACTTGAAACCTTAGGAGAACTCACCAAAATCGCATGGAAACACGATGTGCAAGTCATGATCGAAGGTCCAGGACACGTTCCGATGCAAAAAATCAAAGAGAACATGACCAAAGAGTTAGAGGACTGTTTTGAAGCCCCATTCTACACCCTTGGACCGCTCGTCACCGACGTCGCTCCAGGATATGATCACATCACCTCCGCCATCGGTGCGGCACAAATCGGCTGGTACGGCACAGCGATGCTCTGCTACGTCACCCCAAAAGAGCACTTAGGCTTGCCAAATAGAGAAGATGTCAAAGAAGGCATCATCGCCTACAAAATCGCCGCCCACGCCGCCGACCTCGCCAAAGGCTTCCCCGGTGCGCAAATAAGAGACAACGCCATGAGCAAAGCCCGTTTTGAGTTTCGATGGTACGACCAGTTCAACATCGGCTTCGACCCCGATCGAGCACGCGAATACCACGACAAAACCTTACCGGTAGAAAGTGCCAAAATAGCGCATTTTTGCTCCATGTGCGGCCCCAAATTTTGCTCCATGAAAATCTCGCAAGACGTCAGAGATTATGCTGAGAAAATAGGTGCGGAAGATGTGGAAGTTGCTCTAAAAAAAGGCATGGAAGAGCAAGCCAAACACTTTAAAGAGAGTGGTGGACAGATTTACATGTAAAACGTTTTAGCCCTTGAAAAAGGGCTAAACTTTTTATTTCTGCGTTACAATACTACTAAAACAACCTTACATGTAAAGATAAAATATGAGTAAGAGAATATTCAAAAAAAGATTGCCTCAATTTTTAGAAGTTCATACTAAAAATAATTTTGTAAACATCGCTTTCGACTGTGGAGCTAATGAGTTACTTACACTTGCTCCGCTCAATAATCAAAATAATTGTCCTTATAAATTTTCTGAAGCCCTCACAGAAGATGATTCTAATAGCCTTTGGAAATGCCCCATTGTTGTACTTTATATTCCAAACCATTCATATCTTATGTATGAAATAAAAAATAAAAAAATTCTCCTTTGGGTTTGCTATACAGAAAAAGAGTCACGAAACAATCACTATATGACTCTATTACTGCAAAAACTAATTTCAATCTATCCTAAAAAAACAATTTCTGCTGATACGTGTTCAAATGAATTATTACATATATGCACAAAACTTGGTATTCAAACGTAAGTGAACAACAAAGAAACGAAGGCTAAACCTTTAATTTTTAGTTATAAACCCTCTCTTACATGAACCAAATTTCAACTAAATTTCGTACAAAAATCTTTACATGTAAAAGCTCTACTTCACCCCATGATGCGGATTATCGGCTGTTCGTTCAACCAGTTCATCCATGTTTTTTCCACCGATAAAATACGCCTTGCCAAACCCAAAGGTTGCTTCGCCGTAGGTGACTTTAAACTCATACAGATTAAAGTCCAACATTTTTTTAAGTGTACTTACCATTTTGGCATCAAATTTCTCAGCGAACAAACCCAACACTGCTTCAAAGCGCTCACTACTTCGCTCAATTTTTTGGCTATCGCATTGCAAACTCACACGCTTTCTAGCAAATAAATTCTCCGTCTTGCTCTCATCTTCCACAAAAAAGAGTGAGGCTTTGGGGTTTCTCTGAATATTTTTAGCGTGCGTTGCAATGTCAGAGATATAAACGTAAAAACGGTTGTTATCGTAAAGGTAAGGTGCGTAAGAGCTAAAAGGGTAGTTATTTTTATCAAGCGTGCCAATAATGGCAGTTTGAATATTACATATAAAATCTTGCATGGTTTCACTTTTTATTTTTAGTCTACTATGAAAGGATTAAAAGAATTCTCCAAAATGACAATTAAAATGGCAAACTAAGGTTGCCTCTTTTGAGGCAAGAGTTATAGCCACGACGGTTTTATCTCACATAAAACGCCATCGCTCTGCGTAAAACCCTCTAAGCTATTGGCTTTAGCTTGAACACAAATGAAACGAAGTAAACTTGTATCATCGGCTTTCATGCAACGCTCTCCCTTTGGATCAATGCGAAACGCATCACCCTCTTTAATGGCAAACTCTTCACCATCAATAAACAAAAAACCTTTACCGCTTAGTACCACATATACTTCTTCATTATTTTTATGCGCATGTACAAAAGGCACACTCACCCCTGCTGGCAGTTCGTTGATAGAGACTTCTGCGCCTGTCAGTAATAATTCATCATGTAGTACCACACGACCTAAAGATGCGACATCGTCACATGAGATAATCTTATAGTTTTGTCCTGATTTTTCCATTTGTATTTTTCCTTGTTTGGTTTTAATTTTTATCTTAGAAGCATTGAAAACGTATCAATTTAAAAATATCCTCCTTTTATTAATTTGATATCTAACTATATAGACAAATGTTTATTCTTGCTTTTCAAAATTAACAATTGCTTTTTCAAGCAAAATCTCTAAAAGCATTGCCTCTTCATCACGAAGCCCAAAATACGCTAAGGCATTAAGTTTCTCTGAAATCATTTCAAATATCGGCTGGAGTTCAAATCCCTTTTGAGTAAGTGATACCCTTGTAAAACGTGCATCTGTATCTGATTTTATGCGTTGGACATAGCCACTTTTTTCGAGTTTTTCGATTAAAACAGTGACGGTGGGTTTAGTACGATGAATCTTTTTAGCAATTTCGCCCATCTCGTAAGCATTGCCATCGAATAAGATATTAAAAATATCCCCATGACTGGGTGCGATGTCGGAAAGCTCCTGTTTTTTGAGCTCTGAAATGATAAATTTATTGGCTTTTTCAGCCAATCTGCTTGAAAGCGCTATGAGTCGTTGTTTTTTCATAGACGCCATTATAATTAGATATCTAATTAATGTCAAGTTTTTGAACCAAATTTTTTGTTTACATGTAACACATATATAAAAATTTCTAATTATTTTCTTAATTTCAAATTAAATTAACACATATTTAACACGCTTGTTTAATAATATCCGTGAATTGAAAAAATTTAACTAAAGGAGAGTTCATGGATATAATAGGACAATTTCCATTGTTTTATTTTCCTGAGTATGGAAGTGCTTGGATGATGGGTATTACGGGCACGATACACATCTTGTTTTCACATACTTCTGTTGGAGCGGCGATGTTGTTTGCCTTTTTGGCGCACAAAGCCTATAAAGAAAACAGGAGCGATTACTACCCGTATATGAAAAAATACGGTATGTTCTTGCTGATATTTTCTTATGTTTTAGGCTCTATCACGGGACCTGGCATTTGGTACACGGCAACAGCGGCTAGTCCTAGGGGCATTAGTGCGCTCATTCACAACTTTGTGTGGGTCTGGGCAACGGAATGGGTCTTTTTTATTTATGAAGTCATTGGCGTTTTTGTGCTGGTTTACTTCATGAACAAAATAGATAAAAAAACACATTTGCAACTTACCTACACCTTTGCACTCGCTTCGGTGGGAACCTTAGCGCTTATCATTGGTATTATCAGTTTTATGATGTGGCCAGGCACACAAGCGTACTATGCAACAGGTAGTGCGAGTGATGCTTTTTTTGGCATCAATACCTTCCCACATATGTTCTTACGTGTTGGCTTTATGATTATGATGTCAGGGGTTATTGGTTTAGTCATTTCTAGCGCTATGCGCAAAGAGAACGAAGAACTCTCCAATGAACTCAGCCGAAAAATGGGCTATGTGAGTATTTTTGGTGGTTTTATTACCCTCTTCTTCTTTGTATGGTACATGGGAACATTGCCTGACAATGCCCATGCGGTTTTTGCCTTTTCAAAAGAGACAATTATTCAAAATAGAATTATCCTTACTCTGGTTTTTATGAGCTATTTTGCCATTGCCATCATCAAACCAAAACTGATTCATCCAGCCCTTGCAAGCGTGATGATAGGTGTGATTCTTATCTCTGGTTTGTGGTCAGGAGAGAAACTAAGAGAGTCTATGAGAAAACCTTATGTTGCGGGTCAATACATCTACTCTAACCAAATTATCAGTCGTGATGTTCCTGGTAAAAATATTAAAAGTGAGTTGCCTATTATTGCGGAGAAAGGGCTTTTACATGTAAACCCCTTTGTGCCAAAAAATCTTAAAACAATCACCGAAGAGAACAAACTTGAAGCAGGTGCGCTTCTCTCTAAAATGGCGTGTTCAAACTGCCACTCGCTAGAAACAACGGGGGTTTATAGGCCATTAAAAGACAAACTAACGGGAATGGATAAAGATGGAATTAAAGCCATCTTATATGCCATGGGCGATGGTGCATTTTCGTATATGCCAACGCTCAAATTACCAGAACACGAATACGATGCCATGGCCGAATACCTTGCATCGCTTAAATACTAAGGAGAAACCATGGACGCATCTGTCTTATTAGCACTCAGAGACCCTGCTGGGGTTCCTTTTTACCCCATTGTTTTTCAAATACTCTATGTCTTAACATGGGCATTGCATATTGCCTTTGTGCTTCTGTCTTTAGGCTCACTGGGCTTATCACTGTACGGTTCTGCCAAAGGAGGAAGCGATAAACATTGGAGCATTTTAACACCGCATCTTATTCAAACAGGCAAAATCAGCGTTTCGATTTTGATTGTTTTAGGGGTTGCACCGCTTTTGTTTACACAAGTCATTTATGACCCAAATTGGTACGTGACCAATACGCTCTCTGGTATGTGGGTTTTTATTTTTATTTATAGTTTGATTGTGGGTTATTGTATGTATTATTGGTACTACTACGCCAATAAAGCTCAAAAATCAAGCAGTACCTTCATTGGCTTTATCTCTTTTGGCATCTTAGTTTTTGCGGGCATTTTAATGCACAATTTTACGGTAACGTCACTTATGCCTAATGAGTGGATGAATATGTATGCTCCAAATGGTGTGGTCGATACCAGTGGTTGGACGTTCAATGTTGATATCATTCGTTTAGCATTTATGGTGAGCTTGAGTATTCCTGTGGTGGGTATTTTCTTACAAAATTACAGCCGTTTTTTATCCACACGTAAAGATTTTGAAGCATCCTTTATTGAGTACAGTGCTAAACTCGGAACAACTCTTGCTGTCGTTGGACTACTAATTAGTGCCGTACTTTTTGTACTATGGATGTTCCAAGTTGGCTACCTATTTCATCCAGTATCGCTTGCTACGGTTGTGGGTGTTTTAGTGCTTTTAGTCATGGCAAAAACCAATCGTAACAGCTACTACACAACCTTAGTTTTAGTCATCGTTGCCCTTTTGATTTCAACCATAAGAGAGCTGATTCGTTTTGATCTTATGATAGATTTAGGCTATAACATTTATGACTATCCTGTCAATCTTGAAATTCCAACGATTATCATGTTCCTTGCAACCTTCCTTATTATGGGATTTGTGGGCGTGGCGTATCTTTTAACCATGGCATGGAAGGTGGGTAAAAACGAAGGTGTTTTTGACGGTTCCAAAGATGTAATGGTGAGTAGACTAGGACAATCCACACTTTATATTATGATAGCGTGGATGGCAATTTATTTTGCATGGGGAATTGGTATCTTATTTAACAATATCCTCTAAAAAAAGATGTACCAATGCATTCGTCGTGCTTGGTACATCACTCTTCTTTTTTATCTTTACATGTAAAACCAAACATCCCTTTCAAGATGCCTATGCTAGGATTCTGCCTACTGAATAATAAAGGATGATGCATGAAACTAATCTCGTGGAATGTCAATGGCATTCGTGCGGTTGCAAATAAAAATGGCTTTTCATGGGTTGATGAGATAAAACCTGATGTTTTGTGTTTGCAAGAAATCAAAGCAGAAGCACCTCAAATCCCTGAACCTCTTTTCACACACCCTTTTACATGTAAAAACATTAACTCAGCAAGCAAAAAAGGTTACTCTGGCACGATGAGCTTTTCAACACGCACTTTTGAGAAAACCAATACCGCTTGGCATATCGACCACACCCATGAAGGGCGCATTTTGGAGCACCATTTTGGAGATGTTGCCCTGTTTAATGTCTATTTTCCAAACGGTCAGCAAAGCGAAGAACGCCTTAGTCACAAAATGAAATTTTACAGCGACTTTTTAGCGCACACAGAAGCGTTGCGTAAAGAGGGAAAAGGCATTATTATTTGCGGTGATGTCAACACGGCACACCGTGAAATAGACCTTGCCAATCCAAAAGCGAATGAAAATACCTCAGGCTTCTTACCGATTGAACGAGCGTGGATAGACACCCTTTTAGAAAAAGGCTATCTTGATACGTTTAGAGAAGTACACGGCGATGTCAAAGATGCCTATTCATGGTGGTCCTATCGCTCGGGTGCTAGAGAGCGAAATGTGGGATGGAGAATTGACTACTTTTTTATCTCCAATGAGCTTAAAAGCAAACTCAACGATGCCTTTATTTTAAATGAGATTCATGGTTCAGACCATTGTCCTGTGGGGATTGAGATAGCGCTGTAATCTTTACATGTAAAAAGGGGTTAATAAACAATTTAAACAAAATAAACTATAATAAACCTCATTTAGCGAGGCTTGGAAGAGTTTTTGCTTTATTTAATCAACATATTTCAAAGGAAAACCATTGGACGCAGCTGATCAAGAGTATGTTGAACGCAAACTGCTTTCAGGATTTGAAAATTTGCTGGACATTAGTGTTGATTTTGTGGCAGAACTGGGAACAACCAATATTACCATTCAGCGTCTTTTAAAACTGGAAAAAGGCTCTGTCATTGACCTGGAAAAACCAGCGGGAGAGAGTGTTGAACTTTATATTAACAATAAAATTTTTGGTAAAGGCGAAGTGATGGTTTATGAAAAAAACCTTGCCATTCGTATTAATGAAATTTTGGATTCTAAAACCGTTATTCAATACTTTAAAAAAGAGAATCGATGAAAATTTTCTTGACAATCATTGCGTTGTGTATTTGGAGTCATGCTGCGAACTTATTGACTTATAATGTCTACGAACGAACCGATCGTGTTGATGTCATGCTCTCTTTTGATGCACCACACGAAGGTGCCATTTCACAAAAAAATGATGCCAATGCTATCATGCTCACCATTAATGATTTAGGCTATGACAAGATGATTGAGAAAAGCATTAATTCTGCGATTATTCAAGAGCTCATCATGATTCCTGAAAAAAACAACACCCTTCAGATTGTCCTTAAAAGCGATAAACAAATTAGTGTGGTAGCTTCAAAAACTGTCGACGGTTTTGGTCTTCGTATTCGAAGTAGCATTATGCAAAAACCAACCAAAATCCAAAGTTCTGAAGCCGTCTCTAGTACGTTACCCACAGCATCTTCTGGAACAATGGACCTGATTGATTCACGCTACATTATTGTGATTGTTATTTTGTTACTTTTAATCATTTTAATGTTTTGGATTAAACGACGTATCGCCATACAAACACAGGTACATCCCGCTAATGCAACACGCTCTTCATGGCTCTTTAATCAAAAAACAACCCCTACTCAAGAAGTTACTCTTTTACATAAGAAACCTATTGACACTCAAAACAGTGTTGTGCTTTTTGAATATGGCTCTATTAAATATCTGGTCATGACAGGAAGTTCTAATCTTTTACTCGAAAAATTTCAAAATGGTGAAGTTAAAGATGACAATGATTTTGAAAAAGTCTTTGAAGAAAATCGTCGTCGCTTGGATGAATACCTAAAACTACAAGACAGTACCAAGCAAAATAGCTATAAAGAAAAGGCTTCTGCTGATTACGCTCCTTATGATGAAAATCGCTAAATACCTATGAATATTGCTATTTCTATTTTGTCCATTTATGCCTTTATTCTCTTAGGATTTATGGCAAAAAGAATGCTTAAAGAGGAGATGAATGAGAAGGGCATGATTTTAATGTCCATCTACTTTTTACAGCCTATGCTCTCTTTTTGGGGTCTCTCTACTAAACCCATTAGCTTAGAGTTATTGCACGCTCCTTTTTTGTATCTTGTTATCTCCTTTATTTGTATTCTTATTAGCTCGGTTATTGCTTACCTTTTTTTTAAAGACGATATTAAAGAAAAATCCATTATTACCATTTGTGTGGTACTTGGAAACACTGGCAATTTAGGTATTCCCTTAGGCATAGCACTCTTTGGTGAAGCTTCGATTATCTACATGAGTATGATCAATATTACCAATGTTTTTGTGGTCTATACCTTAGGTGTTTTCTTCTATTCTAGGGGAAATTGCAGTATTAAACAATCGCTTCTGAATATTATAAAACTCCCTGTTATTTGGTTTGCATTTTTAGCTCTGTTTATGAATGTTTTTGAATTAAAACTTCACCCTGCTATGCAAACACCTTTACAAATGGGTGCTTATTGTACAATGGTTATTCAATTGGTTATTTTTGGAATGTATTTGTACAACATTAAACTACGTAGTATTAACTATAAATTACTTTTACATGTAAGCGTCATTAAGTTTATTATAACGCCTTTAATTGCAGGTTGGATTCTTTATGGAATTTTAGACTTAGACCCCATGCTTGCCACCCTTGTTTTTATAGAACTCATTGTTCCTTTAGCAGTCACGAATGTTAATTTAGCAGCACTGTATGAATGTAAACCACTGGATGTTACAGCAATGGTCTTTTTTACTTCATTGGTTTTTATTCCTTTTTTTATTCTAGTGAGTAACCTTCTTCACCATCTCCGTATTGTCAGCATGCCATGAAAGATAAAGAAGATAGAGTTAAATATATTCGTGCACTTGAACGCTTTTTAGGGAGTTGTATTAGTGCATTAAAAAATGAAAATTTTGATTATAATCTTTTTGTTAAACGTGCAGAAAAAAGTTTAAAAACATTGCAAAAAATTGAAGCAGTCAGTTTAGATTCACGCTATACCAATGCGCTGCAAAACTATGCCAATCTTGTCGCACAAAGTATTAGCAATAAAGAAAATGACCCACAAGAGATCCATAAACGCCTTACCAAAGAGGCCAATCTTCTTGAAAAAGAGAAATATCAAGGTAGCTATAAAAAAGAGAAGCACAAAGCACGAGGCTTTAACGACGGTTATTGAACAAAAAAACTCTCAATCGCTTCACGCATTAACTCTCTATCTTCAATGCGGTTAATCTTATCTCGAAATTCAGAAGCTTCACGAAATCCTTTAGAATACGTATGTAAATGTTTACGAAAAATAGAGACACCTTTTTCGCCATAAAAGTCAACCATTGCATCATAATGCTCTAATACAATCTCTAAAATTTTTGTTTTTTCAACATGCGTTAGTTCATTTTTTATCTGATAAAAAATCCACGGATTACCCACAGCTCCTCTACCAATCATAAGGCTTTTACACCCTGTGACTTCTTTTACATGTAAGGCTTTTTCATAACTAGTAATATCCCCATTAGCAATGAGAGGAATCGAAACGGCTTCTCTTGCACGTGCGATCGCATGATAATCCACTTCCGCTTTATAAGCACCCGCACGTGTTCTCCCATGCATACTCATAAAATCTACTCCAGCATTCTCACATACTTTGGCTATCTCTTCAGGAATTTTAGTACTAAAACCCAAACGTACTTTCGCGCTGGTGTAACGCTTATTGGAATAAGTTTTGATGGTCTCAATAATTTTCTGCATATGACCTAAATTTAAAAGCAACGAAGATCCTGCTTCTTGGGCAATAATCTTAGGCACAGGACAACCACAGTTTAAATCAATACCATCAATACCTTCAATGTCATTTAAAACCAAAACTGCTTGTTTGATTGATGCTAAATCAGAGCCAGCAATTTGTACAATATAAGGCGTTTCAAGAGGAGATTTTGTGAGCATCTTAAGTGTTTTTTCAGAACCATAACGCAGAGCATTGGCACTAATCATTTCAGAAAAAGTAACATCTGCACCAAATTTTTTAACCACGGAACGGAAAGGAAGATCCGTAAAACCAGCAAGAGGCGCGAGGGCTAAAATGCCTCGCTCAAAGTCTATCTCATGATTCATATGTTCAAAAATGTGTCGATGTTGATACTTTTACCATTGTCTCTTAAAAAGAGAAGTGTTCTAAATTTTACAAATTCCTCAGGGTCAGAATTAAGTAAAATCTCACGGATTTTGTCAATCATCTGCAAATCATAAAGAACATACAAATACGCATCTGCAGCAACAATACCTTTTGCATTGTACATTTTTTCAAAAAGGGCAATCAAAGAATCAGGTGAAAGTTTTCCTTTAATTTTACGTGCTAATTCAAGATAATCAGTACGTTCAGCATTGAGTTGCTCTAAGATCTCTTCAATAGATTTCACATCCATATCAAAACTATCATCAGAATTTAAATAACGCTCCATCAGACGATGAAACGTTTGCTTATCGACAGGAAAATTGTAACGCTTAATTTCATTAAAACTAGCAAAATCAAGAAGCGCATCGTACGCTTTTTTACATAACTCACCCTCAAGTTCTTTACAATTTTTTAAAATTTCAAGTGCGTATTTTGGCTCGACTTTCAATCGATTAAGTGTATTTTGAAGCACCAAAGGATTCTCTTTAGAAAGTTTATACTTTTTTAAATCTTCATAATTACCATTCGCGACACTCACGGCTACTGCTGAGGCATTAGCAATATCTTCCTCAATAAATGAAGAAGGTAATGATGGGTCAAATTTCATCACTTGAAGCATTTTACCAGCAAATTTAAAACCATCTGTTTTATAAGAAGCATTCACTTCTTCACCCAATATACGATTTTTTGCAGCTTCATGAAAGACTTCACTGTCTTTCTTCCATGCTCTTTTGTATAAAAAATCTTTAAAATTATAAAATACCAAATGCCCAATAGACGCAATGACCAAAACAAATACAGGAAGAACCATCCAAAACGCTATAGGAAGGCTTAACGATAAGCCAAAAAGCTCTAAAGTATATCCATCTCCATTAAAACTATACACATACAGCCCAATGGCTAACATATAAATTAGTGATACTAGAAAATAGCGTTTAATTCCCATGTGGTTCTCCCTCTGTTTTCTTACTTATTTTTTGCTGATTTTTCGATAATCTCACGACATACAATACAATACCTTGCATGAGGTTTTACTTTAAGTCGTTGAAATCCAATATCCTCTTCACACATTTCACACATGCCATA
>RZYK01000194.1 GCA_009930355.1 Campylobacterota bacterium
CTTAGCTTGGCGGCTATGGTAGTTGCAGGTCTTGCATCTAGCTCTTTTGCGGCAGATACATTGGCTGACGCATTTAAAAACGGAAAAGTATCAGGTGAATTAAAAGCATGGTATTTTGATAAATCAGTTGAAGATAAAACTGGTGATAATAATGCTAATCTTACAAACGTTGGTTTAACCCTAGGTTTTGTAACCGATAGCCTTTATGGTTTCTATGCAGGTGCAACATACCAAGGTAGTTCTATGCCATTTGTTTCTTCAGGTGACAAAGCAGATACACGTGATCGTTTTCGAGAACATGAATATGCTTCAGGCTCAGTACTTTCAGAAGCATACTTAGGGTATAAAATTGGTAAAACCAATGCAAAAATTGGTCGCCAATATATTTCGACTCCATTAGTTAATGGTGCGGGTTCACGTTTCTTTAAAGAGTCTTTTGAAGGTGTGACTGTTGTCAATACAGATATTCCTCAAACAACATTGGTTGCGGGTTATGTTAATAAATTCCAAGGCAGAACAAGTTATATTTCAAGTAATAAGACTCCAGGAACAGAAGGCGATGCTCCAACATTTGAAAAAAGTGCAGTATTTAACGGTGCTGGTGTATATGATTTTGATGGTGCTTATACCGCAGCAGTTATCAATAAATCAATTACAGGGTTAACCTTAACAGCACAATATGGAGTGTTTAAAGATGTTGAAGCATCCGCTACCAAAATTGCTGATGCTGATGTATACTACACAGAGGCAAACTATGTGCTTCCAGTAGCAAACTTTAAATTAGGTTTTGATGTAAACTACAGAGGTTCACGCACTGACACTGGATTAGACTCTTCAAATCTTGAAGGTGATATGTTCGGTGCGCGTGTATCTATTAAAGATCTTGCAGGTTTTGGTGCATCATTTGCAGCAACAACCACAGATAGTAATGATGACGTTATTCTTGGTATGGGTAATGGAACAAGTACATATACAGGTACTCTTATCCAAGGTTCAGCAGGTTCTACTGCAACAGCAGATACAGATGCGTATAAATTCCAAGTTAATTATGATTTCTCAACAGTTGGTGTAAAAGGTCTTAGTGCCCTTGCTCAATACCAATGGAGTGATCAAGGTGAAACTAAAGCAGGTGCTAAAGGTACAGACTATACAAGTATTGCCGGTGGCGTATACTACAAAGTGGCTGCACTTCCAGGTTTAACAACAGGTCTTGAGTATGAGACAAGAGAAAAAGACGACAAAGCAAAAAATACAAAATTCGATACAGACGAATTGTGGTTTAAAGCAGGCTACAAATTCTAATTTGTACGATGTTTACATCTTAGAGGGTGGCACTCGCCACTCTCTTTTTTTATTTCCCAAAATAGGGGTCAGGGCTTTACTTTACACTTTTAGTCACTATTGAAGTTAAAACTGCTCTCTCTTTTTGCACCATAGTATGCTATAATTGCAGATACATTACACTACAAGGCACTACAATGAAAAAAGCCATTAACATTCGTTTGGATGAAAACCTCATCCATGAAATAGACGCGTATGCAAAAGAGTTAGATAGAACACGTACGTATATCATTGAAAAAGCGGTGGGAGGTTATTTCGATACTTTAGATGAGATGATTTCCGATAAACGCATCGATGAAATTAAAAGTGGTCACATGGAAGTTTTTACCTTAGAAGAGACTGCAAAACGCTTAGGACTTCGTTAAGTGTATCAGATTATTGTTCCAAACATTGTGCTAAAAGAACTTGAAAATATTGACAAAATAAATCAATTACACATATTTGAAAAAATTAAAGAGTTAGAAGAAGGCAATTTTTCAAACGATAAAGCACTCAAAGGTAAATACAAAGGCAAATTTCGGAAAAGAGCAGGGAATTACCGCATTATTTACTTGAAAGAGAATGATTTGGTATTGATTACACTGGTGCGTATTGCACATAGAAGAGAAGCGTATTGAGCCATGAAAGAGTAACCGTCGTAAAAATCATTTATACTCTGGCAAGATGACAACATAACTTTTAGCACCTTCTAAAAGTATGGTATAATATGGCAATTTAGCATAAGGATAGCAAAATGACTAAAAAAATAACGATTACTTTGGAAGAAAATCTTATTGATGAATTGGGTCTGGTTGCGCTTGAGAGTGGGAAGAAAAAGGCTCAAGTGATTCGTGAAGCTTTGCAAGAGTATTTTGATGTGCAATCTATCAGTAAAACGGTTCAGGAGTATAAAATGGGAACCTTAAAACCCCTTTCACATCACGATATAAGGGTTGAACTTGGCTTATGATATTGTTTATGACCCAAAGGTGCTTAAACAACTCAAAAAGTTAGACAAAGAGATAGCCTCTTTGATACTCGATGGCATAGAATCTTTTGCATCAAATCCTGTTTTGACCAAAATCAAAAAACTCAAAACACCTTTTGATGGAGCATATAGACTGAGAATAGGTGATTATAGAGTTATTTTTTACCACGAAGAAAATCTCATGCTTATTTCTAAAGTGGCACATCGAAAAGATGTTTACATGTAAAAGACTATTTTTTCACCACTGCGTTTATTTGACTTTAGTCAATTTTTTTGTATACTACTTTCTCGTAACCAAACGGTAACACACATTTTTAAGGAGAAAATATGAAATTAGCTAAACTTAGCTTGGCGGCTATGATGGTTGCTGGACTTGCATCCAGTTCTTTTGCGGCGGACACTTTGGCAGACGCATTTAAAAATGGTTCTGTAAAAGGTGAGATTAAAGCTTATTATTTTAATAATGACAATGATACAAGTAGAGAAGATATCTTTACAACAGGTTTGATGTTAAACTATAAAACAGCAACACTTTATGGTTTTGGTGCAAACTTTACATTCCAAGGTAGTTCTTCACCATTTTCAGATAATGATGGTGAAGCAAGATACCAAGGTAGTATGTATGGACCGGGCGCTGTTCTTTCAGAAGCATACCTTTCATACACTTTAGGTAAAACAACAGCAATGGTGGGCCGTATGTTCTTAGACACTCCATTAATAAGTGGCAGTGGTTCTAGAATTGTGAAGGAAGCATTTGAAGGTGCTGCAATTATTAATACAGACCTTCCAGACACAACATTAATTGCTGGTTACGTTCAAAAGTTTCAAGCAAGAACATCAGGTGATGGTGATGCTCCAAAGTTTGGAAGAACATTTAAAATAGGTTCTAGTACCCCGAATGTTGAACTTGATGATGGTGCATTTACTCTTGTTGCAATCAATAAATCTATTACGGGATTAACATTAACAGCAGCGTATACACAAACAGGCGATTTAGTAGATGAAAACGGTGCGGAAATGGATAGACTAAGTATTGCATATGCAGAGGCTGATTATCAAGGTAAAGCAGGCAAGTTTGCTTATGGCATAGCAGCACAATATTACTATAATAATTTTGGTGGTCTTGCTGCAGGCATTAACGCTGATGAAAATAGTTTATTCGGTGTAAAAGCAAGCGTAGGTTATGATGCGTTTGGTGCATACGTAGCGTACTCAAAAGTTAATGATAAAACTAATGGTTACGGTGTTGTATCTGGTTTAGGAAATGGTGCTGACCTTGCTTATACAATGTCTCCAATTAACTCTAACAGTTACAATAATGACACTGAAGCGTATAAAATTGGCGCAACGTATGCGATTATGAAAAACGCTAATGTAGGTGTAAGCTACACTCTTAATGAGATTGACTCAGCTGCATCAAATGCAGACAAAAAAGCATATACAGCTGTTGAAGCAGACTATGCATTTGAGGGCGCTCTTAAAGGTTTAAGTACAGCTGTCATTTATGAAGATGGTAGCAAAGACGTAAGTGGCACTGATGAGTTGTGGGTAAAAGCTAACTACAAATTCTAATTCTCTCTTTTGTAACAACCTCGCCTTAGGCGGGGTTTCTTTTTTACACGTTTTTTCTCTTCTGCTCATTTTTTATACACTCTCACTTTCCTATGAGATTCGATCTTAAGTAACTTTTTAGTACCAT
>RZYK01000195.1 GCA_009930355.1 Campylobacterota bacterium
GCTCTCTTTACATTTAAAAGCAACCATGATGAAAGTGAGTGATCCCATTATGTTTGGGTATGCCGTTAAAACTTTTTTCAAAGATGTTTTTGAGAAATATGCCACAACCTTTGAAACATTAGGCATTAATGCAAATAACGGTCTAGGGGATGTGTATGAGAAAATTTCAACCTTGCCATTAGCACAAAAAGAGGCAATAGAAGCAGATATAAAAGCATGTTATGCTAAACGCCCATCATTAGCCATGGTCAATTCAGACAAAGGCATTACCAATTTACATGTACCCAGTGATGTGATTATTGATGCGTCAATGCCTGCATGTATTAGAGAATCAGGCAAAATGTGGGGTAAAGATGGGGCATTGCACGATACAAAAGCTTTGATTCCTGATAGGGCTTATGCACGTATTTATGAAGAGACCATGAATTTTTGTAAGAAAAATGGCGCCTTAGATCCTAAAACCATGGGTTCAGTTCCTAATGTAGGCTTAATGGCACAAAAAGCAGAAGAGTACGGCTCTCACGATAAAACATTTGAAATTCCTTATGATGGTGTGGTGCGTGTTGTTGAAATCAGCAGTGGTACAATCTTAATGCAGCATAGTGTTGAAAAAGGAGATATTTATCGTGGATGTCAAGCCAAAGATGCTCCTATTAAAGATTGGGTAAAACTAGCGGTGAATCGTGCACGACTTAGTCAAACTCCCGCTATTTTTTGGTTAGACCCTAATCGTGCACACGATGCCCAAATGATAAAAAAAGTAGAAAAATACCTAAAAGAGCATGAGCTTAGTGGTCTTGATATTAAAATAATGAGTCCAGAAAAGGCGATTAATCTATCGTTGGAACGCATTGTCCAAGGTCTTGATACGATTGCTGTGACGGGGAATGTCTTGCGTGATTACTTAACCGATTTGTTTCCTATTTTAGAAGTGGGAACAAGTGCAAAAATGCTCTCGATTGTTCCTTTGATGAACGGAGGAGGATTGTTTGAGACAGGAGCGGGTGGATCTGCGCCTAAACATGTTCAGCAATTTGTGCAAGAAAATCACTTACGTTGGGATTCGTTAGGTGAATTCATGGCACTGACCGCTTCATTGGAACATCTCTCCAATGTTATGGGAAATAAAAAAGCTGCTATTTTAGCAAAAACACTGGATATGGCAACAGGAAAATTGTTAGAGAACAAAAACTCTCCTTCTGCTAAAGTAGGAGAGTTGGATAACCGTGGAAGTCACTTTTATTTAGCGATGTATTGGGCAGAGGCATTATCCTTGCAAAGTGAAGATAGCGTTTTAGCTGCGCAATTTAAACCTCTTTCTGAGCTATTAAAAACAAATGAATCTAAGATTGTAGAAGAGCTTACTCTCGTACAGGGTGGTTATGTTGATATGGGTGGATATTATAAACCAAATGTGGAAAAAACACGTAAAGCAATGTGCCCAAGTGCTACGTTTAATGCTACGTTGGCAACCTTGAATGTTTAATTTTTTGTTTTACATGTAAAAAGGAGTTTTCTTTGGCTGAGGGAAAAAAAGTCTCTATTATTGGTGCAGGAAATGTAGGTGCTACCGTTTGTTATTGGTTAGCCATGCGTAAAAGTTGCCGTGAAATTGTGATGATTGATGTGGTTGAAGGTGTTGCACAAGGTAAAGCCTTAGACATTGCTCAAGCAACAAGTCCAGAGGGTAGCCATACGCAAATTAAAGCATCGAGTCATTATGATGCCATTGCGAAGAGTGATATTGTCGTCATTACAGCGGGAAGTCCACGAAAACCGGGTATGAGTAGAGATGATTTATTGCTGATTAATGCCAATATTACACGAGGGATTATTGAGCAGGTCAAAGCCTATGCGCCAGAGGCTATTGTTATTACGGTATCTAACCCTTTAGATGCGATTACGTATGTGGCACAAAAAGTCGGTGCTTATCCAAGAAACCGTGTGATTGGTATGGCGGGTATTTTGGATAGCTCTCGTATGGAGACTTTTATTTCTGAAAAGTTAGGGTTTGGTTATGGACAGGTGACTGCTAGCGTTATGGGTGGACATGGCGATGACATGGTGCCCCTGCCTCGTTACTCTTCCGTGAATGGTGTTGCTCTTCAAGATTTACTCTCTACTTCTGAGATTACTGAAATTATTGAGAAAACCAGACACGGTGGTGCCCAAATTGTAGGCTGTATGGGTACATCAGCTTATTACGCACCTGCCAATGCGACCGTTAAAATGATTGAAGCCATTTTAAGTGACTCTCACTCTATTTTTCCGTGTGCAACACTTTTAGAGGGTGAATACGGTTATCACGATACGGTCAATGGTGTGCCTGTAGTGTTAGGAAAAAATGGGATTGAAAAAATTGTAGAGTTACCTTTAAACGAAGAAGAGCACGCACAATTTGCTAAGAGTATTGCATCAGTGAATGCGCTCTTAGAAACGTTACATGTAAATCATTTTTTTGGAGCTTAATATAGCAAGAAAAAAAAGAGTTAGTTTTATAATTTACGTGGTTGAGAGATAATATTGACTATAAAGTTTAATCATTTATTTTGTTAAGGGTGTATGTTAATGAATATTCATGAGTATCAGGCCAAAGAGATTTTTAGCCGCTATCATGTTCCCACTCCAAGAGGATATGTAGCAAGTAGCGTTGAAGAGGCCGTTGAAAACGCACAAAACTTAGGTGGTCATTTGTGGGTTGTTAAAGCGCAGATTCACGCAGGTGGACGCGGTTTGGGTGGGGGTGTTAAGCTCGCACGCAGTATTGAAGAGGTAAGAGAATATGCGCAAGCATTGCTTGGCATACACCTTGTAACCCATCAAACAACAGCTGAGGGAACGCTTGTTCAAAAACTTTACATCGAAGAGGGTGTAGAGATTGCAGATGAGTTTTATTTAGGTATTGTACTCGATAGAGCACAAGAAATGCCTGTTATTATGGCCTCTCGTGAAGGTGGTATGGAAATTGAGAAAATTGCCCATGAAACACCTGAAAAAATTATCAAAGTGACGATTGACCCTTTTATTGGGTTTCAACCTTATCATGGAAGAGAGCTCGCTTTTGGTCTTAATCTACCCAAAGAGGAAATGAACCGTTTTAGTGCTTTTGCTAAGGCGCTTTATGAAGCATATATGGAAAAAGATGCTTCTATGGTTGAAATCAACCCTTTGGTAAGAACAAAAAATGGGACATTTGTTGCGCTTGATGGCAAAATGAGTTTTGATGATAATGCTCTTTTTCGTCATCCAGAGATTGTCGCAATGCGTGATAGTAGTGAAGAAAATCCCATCGAGAAAGAAGCTTCAGAGTATGGACTCAGTTATGTAAAACTTAATGGCAATGTTGGCTGTATGGTCAATGGCGCAGGTCTTGCTATGGGTACCATGGATATTATTGATTATATGGGGGGAGAACCTGCAAATTTTTTAGATGTGGGTGGTGGAGCGAATGCTTCGACGGTTGCTAAAGGATTTGAAATCATTTTAAAAGACCCAAATGTAAAGTCTATTTTTGTCAATATCTTTGGTGGAATTGTACGGTGTGATCGCATTGCTAATGGTATTTTAGAAGCGACAAAAATGGTGAATGTGCATGTGCCTGTTATCGTTCGTTTGGATGGAACCAATGCAAAAGAAGCGGTTGAAATTTTAAAAAATGCCAATATTAAAAATATTATCAGTGCCACAGATTTGAGTGATGGCGCTCAAAAAGCAGTTGCCGCCGCAAAAGGAGCGTTAGTATGAGTATTTTAATTCATAAAGATACTAAGGTTCTGGTGCAAGGTTTCACGGGCAAAGAGGGTAGCTTTCACGCTGAGCAGTGTATGGCATATGGTACACAAATTGTAGGCGGTGTGACACCTGGTAAAGGTGGAAGTGTTCATTTAGGAAAACCCGTTTTTAATACCATGAAAGAGGCGATTGCTAGCACAGGCGCAACGGTGAGCATGGTATTTGTTCCACCTGCTTTTGTTGCCGATGCGATTTTAGAAGCAGC
>RZYK01000196.1 GCA_009930355.1 Campylobacterota bacterium
TCAATCGCTTCAAAAATCGCGACACTTCTTTTATTCCAGGGTAATGAAGCCATTGAAAAATACCCAATGGGCTTAGCCGTAGGGATATCATTTCGATAGAGCATAGAAGAGCCTTCAAAACAGCGTTTTGCACCTGAGGAGAAAATATCTTTTAAGCCAAGTTCGACTCTTCTTGCCCATTTTGCATGCTTTGAGGCGTGAAAAATTTTGACAAAATAGCGTTTTGAATGGTGAGAAACGATAAAAAGCTGATGATTTTTTCTACCAGTGGCGATAGATTTTTCAGCAATCTGTGTGAGTGTATCCTTTGAAACAGCATCAAAGACATATTCTAAAAGGGCATATTCTTCGGAACTGACTGTTTCAAATGGGATAATTTTTGGCAAATAAACTCTTTTCTAGGGATATTAAAAATGCCTGATTATACTGCGATTTCGTATAAAAACCCCTGAAAAAAAGTTACGATAAGAGTTTGCGAGCAACCTTCACAATCTCTTCTGCTTCAATCTCTCGAATGGAAAAATCCTGTTTATTGAGTTTTAAAGGATTGACCTCGCTTTTAGATTTTACTACTTTGTTGATAGGCGTAATGTACACTCTATTAATCGGAGTTGGGCCAAAAAGAGTGATGGAAGGAACATTCAGTGCCCATGCCATATGCGTAGGTCCCGTGTCATTGCCAATGAGCAAAGCACAGCGTGAAATCACATATTTTAAAGCATCGAGTGAGCCTTTTGGCAACACCTCTATAAAAGCGCTTTGCTCTTGCATCCACAAAGCTTTGCGATGCTCCTCTTCACTTCCCCAAACCACCAACGTTTTCATACCCAATGCCTCAGCAACGGCAACAAACTTCTCTTTCGGGTAATTTCTGCTCTCCCACGTGGAGCCAATCACCAAAAGCAAAAATTTCTCTGGCAACGCTTCAACAACATGCTTGCTCACTAAAAAAGGTTTTTTGTTGATAATATCCTGAGAGCCAACCTCAATCCCCAAAGGCTCACACAAAACTCGCACATTACGATCAATCGTATTAGCCGTGTATGGGATGGATACTTTCTTCGTGTAAAACAAAGAGGCAATGCCCTCTCGAATGGATTTTTTATCAAATCCCACAATCTCTTTTGCCCCAATAATTTTTGCAACCAAAGCTGATTTTAAAAGCCCTTGCGCATCAATAATCACATCGTAGTTATTTTTAGCATAGCTTTTTAAAAGACGATACTGTGAAAAAAGAGTCGACTTCTTCTTTTTCAAAGATTTTAGATTCACACATAAAACGTTGTCTATATCAGGATTATTCTCCAAAACACCTTTAAAAGCCTCTTCCACGACCCAATCAATACGCACATTTGGTAGGGTTTTTTTAATAAACTGTAACGCCACCATCGCATGAATAATATCGCCCATGGCAGAGAGCTTTACGATGCAAATTTTCATCCTAAGACCTCAGCATACAATGCCTCATAGCGTTCTGCCATCTTCTCGGGTGAAAACAGCTTCGTATCAGACAACGCCTTTTGGGTGAGTTGCTCTCTTAGCGTTTTATCAAGATAAAGTCTCTCAATGGCATGCACCAACGCTTTGATATCTTTAGGCTCTACCAAAAGACCATTTTCTTGATGGCAAATCACATCAGGAATGCCACCCGCATTGGATGCGACAATAGGTACATTGGCGTGCATGACATCGAGTAAAATAGAGCCTAAACCCTCACGAAGCGAGGGAAAAACAAAGAGATCAAACGCAGCAATATAATCGCCCACATTGCTCACAAAGCCTTCAAAGGTGACATGGCTCAAAGATGAAGCTTGTGCTTTATACGACTCTTCATCCTTACCCTTTCCCAAAAAAAGCAGGTGCATCCTAGGATAGCGTGGCAACAGCTCTTTCATTGCTTCGATGAGATAATACTGCCCTTTGTGGTCATTATCCAACTCACCAATATTTCCAATTAAAAATTGACCGCTAAAACGCTCTTTAATCTTTGCCACTTCACTTTGGCAAACACTCAGTTTACTAAAGGCACTGGGGATAATACACAGCCTCGCCTTTGGTTCTATCTTTTTCACCTCGTCTAAAATGGCACGTGAAAGCACCACCGTTTTAGACGCACATCGATACATCATTCGTGTAAAGCCATTGTTTTTAATCACATTATCCACCCGTCTGGTAATGAGATAGGGCGTTTTAAAAAAGAGATGCCCTAAAAAGGCAAATTGCGCCCCTTTGGTCTCATGGGCATGCACTACATCAGCCTTTTTAAGAAGGCTAAGCGAAAGCAAATAGGGTTTTTTCACCTCAATTATCACCACATCAGGAAGCTTTAGCGCTGCGACTCGTTTTGCCAATTCTGCATGACTTCTGGTTAAAAGCGTTTGAACATATCCTTTTTTGGACAGCTCTTGAACAAGAAGCAAAGTCTGGCGCTCTCCGCCTCTAAAACCTTTAGCAAAGTTTACATGTAAAAGCGATTTAGGCATCTCTTTTTTTCCTTTTTTTACGTACACCATACACGCTCTTGTGCTCACTGCGCCAACGTCTATGAAACCAAAACCACTCCTCAGGCTTTGCACGAATCACGGCTTCCATGATGTTTGCTTGCGCTTGTGTCGCTTCTAAAATATCCTGCTCCATATTTTCTGTATTGGCAACTTCAATGGGTTCATAAAAGTTCAGTGTATAAAGAGCATGGTCATTCGTACTAATAAAAACAGGGATAATAAGACCATTGACACGCCGTGCCATAATGCTAGCAGCTGGAGTGTGTCGTACATTTTTACCAAAAAATTTAACAATAACCCCTGCTTTTTGAGAGGTATTTTGATCGACCAATAAACCAATATTTCGCCCCTCTTTGACCGCCTTGAGCATTGGACGCATCGCCCCTTTTTTATCAATCAGTTCAATATCAAGCTGTTCTCGATTTTGACGCACAATCTGATTCATCATAGGCGAATCCAGTGGTCTTCCAATACCACTAAGCGCTCCATAGCGTGCGGCAAGGCTTAAGGGAACAAGCTCCCAATTTCCATAATGACCTGTCTGAAAAATAATAGGGCGTTTGCTTTCAAGCGCTTTGTGCATAATCTCTTCATTTTCAAAACGTATTTTTTTTAAAATCGCCTCTTTGGTGGTAGGATAATTGCGTACAAAATCCGCCCCATTAAACGCAAGATTGCGATATGCCGCTTTCATAATCGCCTCTTTTTGCGCTAAGGAAAGGCTCTCTTCGTAGGCAAGATTGAGGTTTGTCATCATAATTGAGCGATGTTTGGTATCAAAAAAACGCACCACATCGGCAATCATAATTAAGAGAGGATTTAAAAGTTTTCTTGGCGTTATTTTCACTAAAGCTCTGAAACAATAAAACAAAACAAAATAGAATTTATCCATCATCAATGCTGACTCTTTGTATGCATACTCTTCCTTACCCTACTTCCACGAATCATCAATCGCTTGGCAGATAATATGCCCGATCATAATGTGCATCTCTTGAATGCGTGGGGTATCATCACTAGGAACCACGATATTAATGTCACAAAATTCATCCATCACGCCACCATCTCGTCCACTGAGCCCTATGGTTTTACACCCCATATTACGAGCAAGACTAAGAGCTCGAATGACATTTTTACTATGCCCACTCGTTGAAAAACCAATGAGAAGGTCTCCCTCTCGTGCGAGTGCTTCGACTTGTCGATCAAAAATACGCTCAAAACCAAAGTCATTGCCCACGGCTGTGAGCACGGAGGTGTCCGTGGTTAAAGCAATGCCCGCAAGTCCTCTGCGTTCGGTTTTATAACGACCACTGAGCTCCGCTGCAATGTGCTGGGCATCTGCGGCACTGCCACCATTGCCACACAGTAAAATTTTATTGCCATTTTTAAGGGTTTCTGTGGCAATCACACACGCCGTATAAATATGATTTTGA
>RZYK01000024.1 GCA_009930355.1 Campylobacterota bacterium
AATAAGATCAAAAGGCTCTTGCTCAAAGCAGTGCAATCCTTCTACGCCATCATTTGCTTCCACCACCTCGTGAAAGTAGAGTCGAAGCATTTTAGCAGTTTGCCCTCTAACATCAGGGTCATCTTCCACATAAAGAACACGCTTACTCTTACATGTTTCTTTAAGCGATAAAAGCGCTTCTGAATCCATTTTTTTCCTTTTTACATGTAAAGAATATTAATTGCGTCTTTTATACTCATCGTACCCAAAATGGCTGGTTACTTCATAGCGTCCATCTTTTCGTAAAACAGCCAAATCGGGGAGTTTCACGCCATTGAACGTGGTGTTTTTCACGATGGTATAGTGAATCATATCTTCAAAAATGAGCTTATCGCCAATACGAAGTGGTGTATCAAAACTGTAATCACCCATGATGTCACCCGCCAAGCATGTCGGTCCTCCAAGACGGTACAAGTAAGGCTTTTCACCCACCTCACCAGCACGTCGAATAGTCGCACGATACGGCATGGCTAAGGTGTCAGGCATATGCGCCTCAGCAGAGATGTCCAATATGGCGATATCCATGCCGTTATGCACGATGTCTAAGACACTGGCTACCAGTGGGCCTGTTTGCCACCCCACCGCTTCACCAGGTTCTAAATAAACCGTAATGTCGTTGTGCCTTTTTCTAAAGTCTTGAATCAACGCAATCAGTTTTTCCACATCATAGCCCTCACGGGTGATGTGATGCCCACCGCCAAAGTTAATCCACTTCATACAAGGAATCAACTCCCCAAAACGCTCCTCAAAGCCTTTAAGGACGGCTTCAAGCGCACTAGAGTCTTGCTCACACAAAGCGTGAAAGTGCAAACCCTCAATGCCCTCTAATGTGTCGTACTGCATGTTTTCTTTGGTAATGCCCAAACGACTGTAAAGGGCGCAAGGATTGTATAAATCCACAGGGCTTGAAGAGACTTCAGGATTGAGACGCAAACCGCAACTGGTTTTGCCTATGGCTTTTGCTTTGTATTTTTCCCATTGATTAAAGGAGTTAAAGATAAGGTGGTCACTCAAAGCAATAACTTCATCAATCTCCTCTTCTTTGTACGCAGGCGAATAGGTACAAATGGAGCCTTTAAAAAACTCATGAGCAAATTTAGCTTCATGGAGTCCACTGCATGTACAGCCACTCAGGTATCTGTCCACCAAAGGAGCCAAGGCTTTAAACGCAAAGCCTTTAAGTGCCAGTAAAATCGTC
The DNA here is from genome assembly GCA_009930355.1 of Campylobacterota bacterium. Taxonomy (GTDB): domain Bacteria; phylum Campylobacterota; class Campylobacteria; order Campylobacterales; family Sulfurospirillaceae; genus Sulfurospirillum. The sequence continues at coordinate 1,238 of RZYK01000024.1, forward strand.
GCACCAGAACGCTCAGCGACCTCTTTTAATAACGTTAAATTTTCTTCTAAAAGTGCTTCTTCACACACATACGCAGGTGTATTTATTTCTGCTAAAACGGTTTCGATTTTGCTTATTTTCATCTTTATTTTCTCCGATTTTTACTCATATACTGTAACATCTTTCCCCTTAACAAAAAAATCCTACATAAATTATTAGAAAAGACGATACGATTATTAACATTTGAAAATTGTTGAGGAAAGAAGGAGAAAAAATCATATGCAAGGAATAAGCATTAAAATTAAAGCGCTTATTTTATTCATTGTCAGTTTGGGAGTTTTAACACTCATTTCATTGGGAATTATCTTTTATAAATCTCATACCTTAGTCAAAACTCAGGTCAATGATGAGCGAGAACTGATTTTAGAGATGAAAAAAAATGAGCTTCAAGCCTATACAATGATGGCTGAAAAAGCAATCGCTTCATTTTATAAAATGACTCTGGATGAAAATATCGCTCATAAAATTAAAGAGGACGCTTTGGTGTTTCAAAAAATCATTGAAGACGTCTACGCTAAAAACAAAGATAAACTCTCCAAAGAGGAGTTACGCACCCTTATTTACAGCGTCACCAATGGGTATCGCTACAACAACGATATTGGGTATTTTTATGTGTACACGCCTGAGGGTATTAACGTGGTACATCCTATCAATCCCTCTTTGGTTGGCAAAAATCTGATAGATATGAAAGACAAACAAGGTACGTTTATTATTAGAGATGTTATCAAATCTGCTAAAGATGGCACAGGCATTAGCAAATTTATCTTTCCCCATCCTAAAACCAAAGTGGATGAGCCAAAAATCGCCTATAACTTCTATTTTGAACCTTTAGATATTGTCTTTGGTACGGGAGATTATGCTTCGAGTATTAAAGAGTTTTATCAAAATGAAGCGATTAAAGTTTTAGAGAGTTTACGCTACGCAGAAGATGGCTATTTCTTTGCTTACAAAAAGAGAGACAAAGGCTACACCTATGCGTTTCATGGCACACAAGCCAAACTGAAAAACACTGAAATCAAACTTGATATTAAAGATGTTAAAGGCAAAATGTACCGTCAAGAGATTGTTGATGAAGCACTCAAACACCCAAATGAAGGAGCTTTTGTCACATATAACTACCCGCACCCTGTTACCAAACAAAATGCAGACAAGCTCACCTATGCCAAATATTTTAAAGAGTGGGACTGGATTATTGTCTCAGGACTTTATATAGACGAAGTTGAAGCACGTGTCACAGCACAAGGTGAAAAAATCTCCTCCAATATTAATGGAATGATTTTTTCCATGATAGCCTTTAGTTCCATAGCAGCACTGATTGTTCTTGGAATTGTTTATATGATGATCAATCAGATGATCGCCTCCCCACTAGTCAATCTTAAAGATACTGCACACAATTTAGCCGTTGGAGATGGAGACCTCACTCAAAAACTCGAACTTAAAACACACGATGAAATCGGTGAAGCATCGCATGAGATTAACAACTTCATTGAAAAAGTACGCTCTACGGTGGCTTTAGCGAAAGAAACCAGCAGTGAAAACGCTTCCATTGCACACGAACTCTCCACCACCACTTTGCAAGTGGGCAAGAGGGTTGAAGACTCCACGCTGATTATTCATCAAGCAACCCAAATGTCACATGAAACCAAAGAGGAAATTGTTACTTCAGTCAAAGAGGCAAAAGAGAGCAAAGAAGAGGTCATTAAGGCTAACCTTGGGCTTAAAAGTGCCCGTGAACACATTGAACTTTTGGGAAGACGGGTACAAAACAGTGCGACAACCGAAATCGAGTTAGCACACCGTATCCAACAATTAAGCTCGGATGCGGAACAAGTCAAAAATGTCTTAACCGTGATTGGGGATATTGCCGATCAAACCAATCTTCTAGCCCTCAATGCCGCCATCGAAGCAGCAAGGGCGGGAGAGCATGGGCGTGGATTTGCTGTCGTTGCCGATGAAGTGCGAAAACTAGCTGAGCGTACGCAAAAAAGTTTGGTGGAGATTAATGCAACCATCAATGTCATTGTCCAATCCATCAACGATAGCAGTGAACAGATGAACCACAACTCGCAAGAGATTCAAGAGCTCTCTTCCATTGCACACGATGTGGAACAAAAAATCAACCTAACCGTTGATATTATGGATAAAGCGACCAAACTCAATGATAAAACGGTAGAGGATTATGTCAAAACAGGGGATAAAATTGATGCGATTGTTACTAAAATTGCAGAAATCAACACCCTCTCAACCCAAAATACCAGAAGTGTTGAGGAAATCGCAGGTGCGAGCGAACATCTTAACGCACTCACCGAAAAACTCAACGCTATTTTAAATAAATTTAGAACCTAATAAGAAGCCTCTTTTGAGGCTTCTTACTCTCCTGCTTTTCGTGCCACATAATCCATCATGGTTGTTGGGAAAATGCGTTTTAATACTGCAAAGAGTTTCGTAGGAAAGGTCACCCCATAACGTGCTTTGGGTTTTTTGGCTTCTATCGCTTTGATTAAAACATCCAATACCGCCTCAGCACTCAATGTAAAAGGGGCATCACCACTCCCCTCCAAACGCCGAAGCGTTTTGGCATACACCTCTTGATGCGCAGAGTTTTTTTGGTCGATATGCTCTAAAAATTTGGCGAGTGCATTTTTACGAAAGTGACTGCGAATGGGACCAGGTTCAATCAAAATAACCTCAACACCACTGCCGTGCAACTCCAATCGCATCGTATCGGCTAATCCTTCAATGGCAAATTTGGAAGCGTTGTATGCTCCTCGGTAACTCATCGCCACAAACCCTAAAATGGAACTGTTATAGATGATGCGCCCGTTTTTTTGTGTGCGCATATACGGCAAAACGAGATTGGTGAGCTCTTGCGTTCCAAAGACGTTGGTCTCAAACTGCTCCCTTAAAACATTGCGCTTCAAATCTTCCACAGCTCCAGGTTGACCGTAAGCGCCATTGTTAAAAAGCACATCAATACGTCCACCCGTTTGTGAGAGCATCCACGCAAGCGCTTCGTGCATACTTGTACTGTCGTACAAATCCAACCGAAAAGCATTTAAGCCCTCAGCCTTCAAGCGCTTCACGTCTTCAACTTTCCTACACGTCGCAAAAACGGTGTAACCGAGTTTTTGAAGCCCATGCGCACAGGTGTAGCCAATGCCCGTTGAACAGCCAGTAATAAGAATGAATTTTGACACGTTTAACCTTTACATGTAAAAGAAAAAGAGGAAGTGGAGCTTTACATATAAAGCTCCAAAAATAGCATTATTTGACTTCAAACGTCTCTTCAGGTTTCATTTCGATGATTTTCCACGGAAGCCCTTGAACATTGAGCTCATCCATAAACGGTTTGGCGTCGAATTGTTCCATATTAAACACACCTTTGCCACTCCATTTGCCCTCTAACATCATCTTAGCACCAATCATCGCAGGTACACCTGTGGTGTAACTGACCGCTTGAGCACCCGTTTCACGGTAACACTCTTGGTGGTCACAGACATTGTAGATATAGATTTTGCGTTTTTTGCCATCTTTTAGACCTTCAAAAACACAGCCAATATTGGTAAAACCTACGGTTCGAGGTCCTAGACTTGCAGGGTCTGGAAGCAAGGTTTTGAGAAATTCCATCGGAACGATTTTCATGCCCTTGTGTTCGACTTCATCAATGCGAAGCATGCCCACATTTTCCAAACATTTCATATGGGTCAGATAACTTTGTCCAAAGGTCATAAAGAAACGAATACGCTTCAAGCCTTTGATATTTAAAACCAACGATTCTAACTCTTCGTGGTAGAGCAAATAACTGTCTTTTGGCCCCACTTCTGGGTAATCCCACACCATTTTCACAGACACAGGCTCTGTTTCTATCCACTCACCATTTTCCCAATAACGCCCTTTGGAGCTGACTTCTCGAAGGTTGATCTCAGGGTTAAAATTGGTCGCAAACGCATAACCATGATCGCCTGCATTACAATCTAAAATGTCGATGCTCTCGATCTCATCAAAAAGATACTGCTGTGCGTAAGCGCAAAACACATTGGTAACCCCTGGGTCAAATCCACTGCCTAAAAGTGCCATAATACCTGCATCTTTAAACGCGTTATCTCTCGCCCATTGCTCTTTGTACTCAAATTTTGCTAAATCTGGATGCTCATAATTTGCGGTATCAAGGTACGGAACTTTGGTTTTTACACACGCATCCATGATGGTTAAATCTTGATACGGAAGGGCGATATTGAGCACCAAAGCGGGCTTGACTTTCTCAATCAACGCCACTAAAGCGTCCACATCGTCCGCATCAATCGCTGCAGTTTCAATGTTTACATGTAAAGATTCTTTAATCTCCGCTGCAATCTGGTCACACTTTGATTTGGTTCGGCTTGCTAAGACGATTTTACTGAACACGTCACTGTTCATTGCACATTTTTTGGTAACCACACGGCTTACACCGCCCGCGCCAATAATTAAAACTGTTGCCATGATTTTCCTTTTAGGTTTCATTATGAGGCTTCTTTAATAATCCCTATCGCAATAGAAATTATCAAAAAAGCCTATTATAGGTTGTGTTTATTACTACTTTATTTCAAAGAGTTTAGCACGATATGCGCCAACTCCAGTGCACGTGCTCGGTGTGAAAAGGCTTTTTTCACGCTTTCGTCCAACTCACCTAATGTTTTAGTGTAGCCACAAGGGATAAACATCGGGTCATACCCAAAACCGTTGTGACCTTTTGCCTCAGCTATCGCCTCACCGTGCATCCAGCCATGCACGCAAAATTCGCCCTTAGCACACACCAAAGCAATCGCTGCGGTGTAAAATGCGGGCGTTTTTGCCACACCTTTTTCTTTAAGTGTTGCGATAAGTTTATTTAAATTGGCTTCTGAACTCGCCCCCACGCCCGCATAACGGGCACTGTAAATTCCTGGTTCGCCACCCAAAAAAGGCACGCTAATACCACTGTCATCGCTTAACACCATGTCATTTTTATCACTCAATTTTTCATACACCGCACGCGCTTTAATAAAGGCATTTTCTTTAAACGTTAAGCCTGTCTCTTCAATCTCAAAAGCCTCCATAACATCGCTGTATGCGACCACTTCGTACTCACTGATCCACGATTGAAACTCTTTCACTTTACCCTGATTGGATGTGGCTAAAATAATTCTCAATGCTAACGCTCCCTGCTCAAATAAGCTTTTATTTTATCCATTTTTTGTTTAAAACTTCGGCTCCATCACCCACACTTCAAGCGGTGCTTTAAGCTCACCTGCTATCCATTTGGCTCGCTCACCATACCCCATAAACATATCGGCACGATTAGGTCCTTTAATCGCCCCACCCGTGTCTTGCGCAAACACAAACTTTTCCACTTTATAATAAGGCGATTCGCTCTTAATCGCCACAAGTGAGCCTAATGGAATATAATTTCTATCTACCGCCACAGAACGTTCAGGCGTTAAAACAACACCCAAGCTCCCCGTAGCACGTTGCTCCATTTTACGGAAAAAAACATAACTGGGGTTAGTGTTTAAAAGCGTGTCAATTTTTGTGGGATGTGCTTCCAGCCATGCCTTGATTTTTTGCATGGAAACCTCTTCAGGGCTTGCAAAAATACCTCTATCGACCATTTCTCTCCCGAGTGATTTGTACTTGTGTCCATTACTATCAGCGTAGCCTATAAACATCACGCTTCCATCCTCAAGCTCTACTCTGCCTGAGCCTTGCACTTCCATAAAAAAGAGGTCTATTTTATCGTCCACGTAACACAAAATCTCTGCGTTCATTTTACGTTTTACAATTTCAGCTCGTGTAAAATAAGGAACAACCTTCCCTTTTACCGAACGTCCACGCATCTTTGCATCCTTTTCACCCACAATTTTAATGAGGTCTTTGGGTTTAGCATAAACCGGATAAGCAAAGCGTTTACTCTTTTTTAAGCTCCCATGCAAAAGCGGTTCATAATACCCTGTCAGCATTGAGCGTTGCTCATTGGGTTCCACTTTTTTAAGCACAAAAGCATTTTGAAAAAAGGCTTTGGCATCCTTTACATGTAAAGATTGTTCACACACTTTAGCATAGACTTTTTGCGTTTGCGGGGCTTTACAATTTTCACGAAAAAGCATTAAAAGCTCATCAAAATTCTCTTCATAACTAAACTGTTCAAAATGCCTGTTTTGCTCTTGAAGCATTGAGATGAAAGCATCATCTTGCGATGTGGGAGAGAGTTTAGAAGCACAGCCTGAAAAAACCACCATAAAAACTAACGAAGAAAAAAGAAAATAGCGCATTTACATCCATTGGGAAGGAGGTACTTCAAAGCACCTCCTTGATTTTTTTATTAGAACTCTTACAATATTGCAAAAAGTCTAATTAAACTTTTTTTTCAGCGACGCAAGTTCTGCTTTAAGCGCATCAAACTCTGCATAAATTTTATCGTTTTCCATCACACTCCAACGATTGAAACCAATATAATAAAGCGTAATAAAATACGCCAACACGCATCCAGCAAACCCTAAAATATGTGTAATATTAAATTCCATTGCGACTCCTTTTTTTAAGTATCTTACTGTCGCAGATTATAACATAAAAGAAGCTTGCGCAAAGTGTGATTTTAAAATTTCATAGACTTTTCAAAGTTTAACAAAGGTAAAATCAATCGTGATTAAATTTCGAGGAATAATGCATTCATGTTAAAAACTGTTTTCCCCCTAACCCTGATTATTTCGCTTCGTTTCTTAGGTCTTTTTATCGTCTTACCTGTACTTTCTGTTTATGCACTTCACTTAGAAGGTTCGAGTGAATTTTTAGTCGGTATTACCATTGGTGGATATGCTATTACCCAAATGTTTTTACAAATTCCTTTTGGTATTTTATCCGATAAAATCGGACGGAAAATTACTATTTTTATTGGACTGGTTATCTTTATGCTAGGCTCACTGGTGTGTGGTCTGAGTGAGAGCATTTATGGCTTGATGATAGGTCGTTTTTTACAAGGTGCTGGTGCAATTGGCGCTGTTGGAACGGCGATGATTAGCGATATGGTCAAAGAAGAAGTCCGTGCCAAAGCAATGGCAATTATGGGAGGAAGCATTGCGGCGAGTTTTGCTATCTCTATGATGTTAGGCTCAGTGATTGGTGGCTATTACGGTGTTGATAAACTCTTTTTTCTCACCGCTCTTTTTTGTCTTTTAGCGATTCTTATTCTCTACACCAAAGTTCCCAATCCTCCCAAAATCATCCATCACTATGGCGCAGATGAAGCAGAGCTTAAACACATTTTTAAAGATAAAAACCTGATGAAGATGAACATCACCAACATGCTTCAAAAAGGGATGATGACCCTAGCGTTTATGGTGATTCCTATCATTATGTTTAAAGAGTTTGGCTTTGAGAAAAAAGAGCTCTGGATGGTCTATCTGCCTGCCATGGTTTGTGGCGTGCTTGCGATGGCACCTTCAGCCATTTTGGGAGAAAAAAAGCATAAAGCCAAAGAGATGCTCATGATTGGCATTGTCTTTTTTGGGATTAGCTACGTCATGATGGGTTATGCTAAAAGTGCGCCATGGTTCATTGTCGGCGTAGTGCTCTTTTTTATTGGCTTTAATATGCATGAGCCTTTGATGCAATCCATGGCAAGCAAATACGCGAAGATTCATCAAAAAGGGGCGGCACTTGGGGTTTTTAACTCTTTTGGCTATGCGGGAACCTTTGTGGGTGGTGTCTTTGGTGGTTTCTTTTTACAGCACTTTGGCATTATGGAAATTGCTTGGGTCATTTTTATTGCCTGTATTGTCTGGCTTTTCTTAATCGCCACCCTTAAAAATCCTAGCATCAATAAAAATCTTTATCTTCCTTTTGAGACGATTGACCTAACAAGAGTGCTACACCTAAGTCATGTCAAAGGTATTGTCGAGTGGTATCGCAATGAGAGTGAACAGCTTTTGGTTGTCAAATACAACTCAGAACTCACCGATAAAGAGACCATTTTAGCCGTTTTGGAGTAGAGTGGAACTTCTTAGCCTCTTAGGAATCAGCTTCGCTTCCGCCACCCTTTTACCAGGGGGAAGCGAAGCTTTTTTGCTCTATCTTTTAAACGAATCCTTCAATCCGTATCTCCTCTTAGCCATCGCCACATTGGGCAATACCTTAGGCTCATTTGTCAATTATCTTTTAGGAAAATACGCCTCGCATATTGCGCTTGAAAAAGGCTACATCAAAGCCAAACATCAGCACAAAGCCACGCTTCTTTTTGAGCGCTATGGCATGTGGAGCCTGCTCTTCTCATGGCTTCCCATCCTTGGTGACCCACTGACCTTTGTAGCAGGAATAGCACGCTTTGAATGGTGGAAGTTTTTACTCCTTGTAAGCATGGCAAAGGGGGCACGGTATTTGTTTATTTACGCAGGATTTTTAGCACTCATTTAGTTTACATGTAAAGATTTCTTTACATGTAAACCTTGTTTTCACATGAGAGTTCTTGCAGAACTTTAAACACGCCTTTAAAGCAAAGCTCTAAAGGCTACGTTAACACTGGGTTTTCCTCGGCGGAATGCCCACACACCCTTGGTGCTTTTCTTGCTTGCAAAAGGAGTTTTGCAAGATGTCTATTAGAAACTAATATTTTGAAACGAAGCATCGACTAAATTTTTAGCGACCATTGGCGGTTTAGCAACACTCACACCTTCCACCAAAGCCGAAGCCTCTTTGCCTGCTGTAGGTAAAAAGAGTGGACACACTTGCACCGATGCGCCCGCTTTGATTAAACCTTGAAGTGCACTTTTAGGATTAACACTTTGACCATCACCTCGCTTAACACTTCCTGATTCAAACTCTTTGAGTGCTAAATTTCCCGCAGGACCGCATAAAGTAATGTTCACTTCCTTGCTGTGGTCTTTAAGTGCGCTGGTAGAGAGCACCATACCCATCATTTGGGTTTGCGTATCCCCTGATGTAATCAGAACATTTAAGCCCTTAACCTCTTGAGCACTTAGAGGAAGCACCAAAGCACCTGCTACAACCATAGATAAAAGAACCTTTTTCATATAACACCTCCATAATAATTTGAGATGAACAATACTATAATAAAATCTTAAACAGTTATGCAAATGTAACAAAAAAAGAGAAATTTACCCTTTAAAATAGGTAAATTTTGCCCGAGAAGGAATAACCACAAGAAACCCTGCTAAAGCAAATAAGGTCAGATTCACCATCGTTGTAAAATCACCCGTTGTCAAGAACACAACAATTCCCAAAATAGCGATACTCTCAAAGAGAGCAAGATGCACAAACATAAGGCTTACATAACGGCTTTTAAACGTATTAAATGCCTCTTCTTCACGCTCAAACGTTTGAGCCAAAACTTCTCGTGCCATTTTGGTATAGGCACGTTTAAAATGAAAAATTCCCGCCCCTAAAACAACACCCCCAACAAGATACGCCCACACAAGAAGATTGATATGGAGAAAAAACGTGCTACGTAATATCTCAGGTGAATATAAGACATTGATGGCACCTTGAGAGAGCAGCATATAGCAGACCAAAACATAAACAAACAACGCACCAACCATAGCAAACCAGATCACCATAAGCGTTGTTAAACTCTTTTGAGAGGCATTGGAAATTTTAAAAGACATGTGACTCCTTTGTAGGTAGACCCTTTAGGTCTCAACGAGAAAATCTTAGTCAGATTTTTTGAGTTTTTCATCCAAAAGATGTAAAACCAAAAAAATGACAACAGCCAATATATGCGAGGTTAATCCAAAAAAAGCCCATAAAATGTAATTTTGATTCATTTTTTTAGCGCTACTGTAGAGCCAAATAGCAGCAACAAAATAGTGCAAATGCCCTAAAAACATTCCCAGACACACAAGCAAAGATGTCTGCCATACAGGCAATCCATTCACACTTTTAATAAAGGTTGTAAGCAGAGGTGTAGAAACCATAACAATGAGCGCTAAGGGCACATACCAAAAGAGAAGCTTTTCGACTTCGTGACGTAGATTCATAAAACTCCTAAAAATTCTTAGCGCTTACATGTAAAAAAGAGTTACGCCAGACATTTTACACGTCCAGCAACACCACCTCAACCCTCTCGCCTTTTTCGATTTTTTGCACATCTTTTTCCACACGAAGCAAGGAGGGTTTATCCAAAAGATTGTTTAAAATAGCGCTACTACCCTCTTTTTTGCCTTCCAAATCAACGATAAGTTCACCATCGCAAAAACGAAGGTTACAGGCAGTAAATTCGACAAATTTGGAACGCTTTTTATAAAACTCACCCATTTTGGCTTGAATCGTAGGCAAAGCAAAGTTTTGAGAGCGCATTTTACGAAGCAGTGGAGCGATAAACAAAAAGGTGCACACCGAAGCACTGTATGGAAAACCTGGAAGGGCATAGATGTATTTATGTCCTGTTTTGACCACACGAATGTGACGCCCTGGTTTCATGTACGAACCATCGATGATATTTTCGATTTTCATATCGGTCAAAATACTTTGCAAATAGTCAAAATCCCCTACACTGCCTCCGCCAGTAGTCACGACAATATCGCTCCAAAGAAGTGCTTGACGAAGTTGCTTTTCAATCACATCTCTCTCATCACGAATCAGCTTAAAACGCATGGTCTCGCAACCCAGTTGGCGCAAAATCGCTTCAACGGTGACATGATTTGAACTACGGATTTGGGCATACGACGTTTTTGGCTCGCCAAAATCTAAGATTTCATTCCCTGTAGAGAGAATGGCAACACGGGGTTTCATAAAGACTTCGACTTGCACTAAACCCAATTCCGCCATCACGCCGATCTGTGCAAAACCAATTTTTGTACCTTTTTTAATCAGCACTTCACCTGCATGATAGTTTTCCCCTACGGGTCGTACGGCAAAGCCTTTGGAGACAGCGGACGTGATATAAATTTTTCCCTCTTTAACGTCAACATTTTCAATGGGGATGAGCGTATCACTCCCCTCGCTCATCAACGTTCCTGTAAACGTTTTAACACACTCCCCTTTTTGAACCATGCCGTGTGTTTCGCTCCCAGCGGGAATAAAATCGCTGATAATAAGCGAGCCTAATTGTTGGTCGCTAAAACGAATAGCATACCCATCCATAGAAGAAGTTGCATGTGTTGGATTGTCTTCGAGTGCCACAATATCAACAGCAAGAAAGCGACCTAGCGCATCACCGATGAAAATATTTTCGACACCCATTTCTGTTTGTATAGAATTTTCTAACGCCTTTAGGGTTTCATCAAAAGGAGGAAAATGTTGGCTCATGCATCCGCCTTTAAGAGTCCATGACCTTGCAATAAATGGGAACGATCTTTTGCATAAATGCGTTTGCCATCGATTAAATCGTACTTCCAAATAGGGGCATTGGCTTTAAAATCTTCCACAAAATCGTTAATCAGTTTTAAGGCTACTTTACGTTTAGGAGAGAGTACGGCTGAGATATAACTGGACGTGTGATTGGGCACATCACCACGTGAATGAGCCATAAGTAAATACGCATTTTGTGCTTTGGCTTTTGCCTGCCACGCATCAAACCAACTGTTTAGAATAGGCTCATAAATATCAAAACTAAGCCCCTCAATACCATCTTCATCCCGTACAATTCCTACAAAGGGAATAAATGCACCATAATTTTTATCGCAGATTTTATCGTACCACACAGCCAAAATCTCTTTTACATGTAAAGAGCCTTCATGCAATTCCAACATGGCTCATCCTCCACACACAGGAGGTAAAAGAGAGATTTTATCCTCAGAAGCGATAGGCATGTTTAAATCGCACACCAAAGTATCATTGACCGCAACAGCGCAGATGGCAAGCCACTCTTGAAGTGCTTTATCCTCTTTAAAATAATTTTTGAGTTCATTCAAATTTGAGATATCCACATCAAGGCTAGGACGCCCAATCGGCCCTAAAAATTCAACTTTTGCCACAATGATTCCTTTTTACATGTAAGAATTTAAAACGAAGAAAACAAGAGGAGAAAACCTCTCGTTTTATACTTTTTAGATAGGTAATATTCGTATATTTTTGCTTAATTTTTCTTGCAAAACTGCTTCAATGGCAAAAAGTGTGCCTGTAGAGCTACTGGCACACCCACTGCATGCACCCAAATAGCGAATGTAAACATCGGTCATACCATCATCGCCCTCTTTGATGTCAAGAATCTCAAGGTTTCCACCATCCATCACAAGCATTGGGCGAATATTTTCATCAATGACTGCTTCAATTTGTTGGAATTTTTTAACCACCGTTAGCTCTTCAAACGCAATACTACTTCCACCTTCAACCTGTGCATTCGAAATAGCAAGTAAACGATCATGATCCATCTCTGCTCTGGTATCACGTAAAATATCGACCAAATAGTACTCTTTTTCTTCATGCCCACCAGGCTTCACACAGGACTTACAAAATGCACCCGCTTTGGTAAAGTTAGTAATTTGCTCAACGGTTGTTAAGTTATTAATACGAATCACTTCTTTAATCGTTCCAAGGCTCACTCTTGCACATTCGCAGACGATAATTTCATCTTCAAACGAAGCAGCATCTACCCCTTTAAACGAAGCAGCAGCAGCTTTAATAACATCGTATGCCATGACCGAACAGTGCATTTTTTGTGGTGGAACCGCAGGAATATCAGGATTGTCACGCATTGCTTTTTCAACATCAATATTGGTAATTTTAACCGCTTCAGAAACCGTTTTGCCAATGCAAAGCTCTGCCATCGTATCAGAACTAGCAATGGCGGTACCACAGCCAAAGCTTTTAAATTTTGCCGCTTTGATCACTTCAGTTGCTTCATCCACGATCCAGTACAGTCTCACCGCATCGCCACAACTCTCTGCGCCAAAGTCTGCAATGACAAGCTTTCCGCCCATGTTTTTTGCATCTTCTTCAGTAAGCTCTCCCATATTTTTAGGGTTATTCATCAAATCTTGTACTTTTTGGCTGTATTCCTCCCAGATGGAGCCGCCAATCAAACTATTTTTTCCCATTTTCTATCCTTTAGAATCTTTACATGTAAAATAAAATCTATTGTTATAACTTGCTAACGTGCCATTCTGGAGCATACGCATACGTACTTGAAATCGCACGAAGTCTCACAACGGCTTTTTGAATCACCTCAATCGCAAAATCAATCTCTTCATCCGTAGTAAAACGTGACAGAGAAAGACGAAGCGCTGTATGCGCTAAATCCGCTTCGGCGCCAATAGCTTCCATAACAGGATTGGATTCAAGCGCTTCACTCGCACACGCACTTCCTGTACTAGCACCTATGCCATTTTGATTCAAATCCCACAGCATCGCCTCGCCTTCAATACCTTTAACACTAATCAAAATGGTATTGGGAACCCTTTGTTCTTTCGTACCCACGACAAAAGTTTCAGGAATTTGAAGTAAGGCATCTTCAAGTTTATCACGCAAACGTCTTACATTGCTTTTTTCAAAATCAAGCGCTTCAACGGCAAGCTCCATTGCTTTTCCCATACCGACAATTCCCGCAACATTGAGTGTTCCACTACGACGTCCACCCATATGCTCTCCACCATGAAAGAAAGGTGACAAAGTTTGCCCATTGCGAATATAAAGCCCACCGACACCTTTAGGCCCGTGAAATTTATGCGCTGAAAAACTTAAAAAATCAACATTGGCTTTTTTAACATCCACAGGAATTTTTCCAATAGCTTGAACCGCATCGGTATGAAAGAGTACCCCTTTCTCCTTACAAATCGCTCCAATCTCTTCGATCGGGAAAATCATACCCGTTTCATTGTTTGCCCACATAATAGAAACCAGCGCGGTTTTATCTGTGATAGCATTTTTGAGGTCTTCTACATTAATGACACCATCGCTGTTAACAGGAAGATACGTCACGTTAACACCCAAACTTTCTAAAAATTTACAGGACGCACCAACGGCTGGATGCTCCACTTCACTGGTAATAATATGATCTTTATCACCATTTAAAATATAGTCATTATAAATACTTTTAATAACCCAGTTATTGCTCTCAGTCGCACAGGATGTTATAACAATATCGTCATCATCACTGGCATTAATGCCAATATAGAGTTGATCCATTGCAGCCCTAAGTGCGGGGTGACTCTCACTCCCAAATTGATGCAATGAATTTGGATTGCCATACATTTGACAAAAGTATGGCACCATCTCTGCAAATACTTTAGGATCAACTATGGTTGTCGCGTTATTATCTAAATAGACTCTCATTGTCTTCTCTCTCCATTTTTATATAGGATAAAGTTTATCCTAATTAATTTTTGAATACTATTCTTTTATAGTTTAAAAAATACTAAATAAATCTAAGCAATAATCTGTTTTAACTCAGCAACGGTTGCATCAAACTCAAATACCTCTTCAGGAGCTTGTTGTAAAAAACCATTCATCTTCTCTTTTTTGCTAATGGCTAAATCAAGCTCTTTATCATTACCCTTCTCATAAGCTCCAATACGAATTAAAACCTCATTCTCTTTCAAAATGGAATTTAAACGCTTAAAACGCATTGCTGCTTTTTTATGCTCTGCCTCAATGACATCTCCCATGACTCTTGACGCACTGTTTTGAATATTAATTGGTGGATAAATACCATAATCGGTTAATTCCCTACTTAAAACAATATGCCCATCTAAAATACTTCGTGATTGGTCGGCGATGGGGTCACTTAAATCGTCACCCTCAACCAATACAGTAAAAAATGCTGTGATAGACCCTTTACCCTCTTCTTTGCCTGCACGTTCCATCAATTGCGGTAAAAGTGCCAAAACAGATGGTGGATAGCCTTTTGACGTAGGGGGCTCACCTAATGCCAAACCAATTTCACGTTGTGCCATAGCAAAACGGGTTACCGAATCCATCATAAACAAAACATCTCTGCCTTGATTTTTAAAATATTCTGCCACACTCATCGCACTAAAAGCTCCGTATTTGCGCATTAAAGGAGAATCATCACTGGTAGCTACAATAATCACGGTATTCTCAAGATTGCCCCCTAAGTTTTTTTCAATAAACTCAGGTACCTCACGTCCACGCTCACCAATCAAAGCCACCACTTTAATAGGCGCTTCAGAGCCTCGTACAATCATCCCCATAAGCGTTGACTTACCCACACCACTGCCTGCAAAAATGCCCATTTTTTGACCTTTTCCGCACGTTAAAAGTCCATCAATGGTTTTAACACCCACACGAAATGGCTCTGTAATAAGCCCTCGTTTCATTGCATCCATTGGCGCTTTCATAATGGGTGCTTGTGCGCTTGCACCAATCGTTCCTTTGCCATCTTTTGGGCGAATAAAAGGGTCTACCACGCGACCCAAAAGCTCTTCACCCACAGGAATCATCATGCCTTGTTCACTAATAAAAACTTTATCACCTATTTTAAACCCTTCAATAAAGCCAAAAGGAGAGATAAAAAAGGCATTGCGATCCACTTCGGTCACCATGCCTAATTCGCTTTTCTTACCATCTAAAGAAATTAAATTAACAATGTCTCCAATACTAGGACGAAGTCCACATGCTTCAATAGTAGTGGAGCTAATTTTAGTAATGGTACCAAACATGGGAGAAAGGCTTTTTTCTTGCAGTTTATGTCTGAGGCGTTGGAGTGGCATTAGTAACGATTAGCCTGCGGTGCGTTAATAATATCAAAAAACTCTTTTCTCGTATCTGCTTTTAAAAAGAGCCCTCTAAGTGCCGAAGTGGTTGTATTGGAGTGCGTTTTTTCAACCCCTCGCATTTCCATACACATATGGCGCGCTTGAATGACAACGCCCACACCTTTAGGGGCAATAACATCATCAATCGCTTTAGCGATTTGCTCGGTCAATTGTTCTTGAATTTGTAAACGTCTTGCAAAAATATCAACCATACGAGGAATTTTAGAGAGTCCTACCACTTTTCCATTAGGAATATATGCGACATGCGCACGCCCAATAATAGGTAAAAGGTGGTGCTCACACATGGAATAAAATTCAATATCTTTAATTAAAACCATCTGATTATTATCGCTCTCAAAAAGAGCCTCACCTAAAACTTCATTCGGGCTTTGATGGTATCCTTGCGTCATATACTCATACGCTTTAAATACCCGAGAAGGTGTCTTTATAAGTCCTTCACGTTCAGTGTTTTCACCTATAATTTCAAGCATGGTTTTTACCGCTTGTTCAAACTCTTCTTTTCGTTGCATACTGATTCACTTTGATTAAAATTAAGACGACATATTTTATCTCTATTTTGCTTTTTAATGGATAAAAAGCGACTTAAAAGCAATTTTTTGGTATATTTGAGAAAAATTTTATATCGAAAAGGGATTTTATGCAAATTAAAGTTAACCGTACTAATAGTGCCAATGCTGCTGTTGAAGCAA
>RZYK01000197.1 GCA_009930355.1 Campylobacterota bacterium
TCAAGCAATTCATATCTGTTCACAATAATGACCTTTAGAGTGATTTCAATTTTGAATCATTATACAAAACTTACAATTAATGCATTCTTTTAAGGTTTGTTGATTCAAGGTTTAATGTGATAAAATCACTCCTAATTTTATCATACTTCAAAGAGTTTAGAGATGCAAATTAAAAGTAAAGCGTGTGGTGCGTATGCAACCAATTGTTATATTGTGATGATTGATGGTAAAGAAATTATCATTGATCCAGGTATGGGAGCTGCTTCATGGGTTTTAGAAGAGGTTCATAATCCCGTGGCTATTTTAAATACCCACGGACATTTTGATCATGTCTGGAGTAACGCAGAACTTGCAAAGAAATTGCGTATTCCTATTTATGCACCAGAAGGAGATTGTTTTATGCTTGAAAATGATCCTTTTGAACAAGGTACCCCTTCAAGTGTCGCTGACATTGTGGTCAAAGGAGACCAAACATTCGATATTGCAGGTATTCAAATTCTTTTTTTACATTTTCCAGGGCATACCCCAGGATGCAGTGCCATTTTGATAAACAATACACTTTTTAGTGGAGATTTTATTTTTAAAAATTCTATTGGACGTTATGATTTTCCTTACAGTGATGCAAATCAGATGCGTGAGAGTTTAGAAAAATTTTTAAAGATTGAAAAAAATTGGGAAATTTATCCAGGACATGGGGTATCGACAACACTTAAAAGTGAGCAGAAAAATATACCCCATTGGCTTCGTGTTTTATGAAAAGTCTTTACCACTCATACTGGCTTGAAGTTCATCAATTTTAGTTTTAAGGATATGATTTTCAAGGATAATGGCTTGAAAAATGCCTTCGAACACCTTAATCTCATTAATCATACCAATGACTTTAATTTCACGTTTGCGTGCTTCTTCAAATCGACCTTTGGCCTCAAATGTAATTAAATCACCCATTTTAGCAGGCGCAAAAAATTTACTTCTACACCCAATAATGACCAAATTTTCTTCATTAACGGCAGCAATAGCCGCATATTCTGCTGAAGCAAAAAGAAAACCGCTATGAATCAAGCCAAATTCATCGACAACCATTTCATTACTGGTTTGTAAAATAACTTTAGCGCTATTTTTTTTGAGTTCTACTAAATTCCCAGCAAATGTACTTTTGATTTTACCATGAGTTTTGAGTTCATCATTTAAAAACGTAGCATCGTTTAAAAGTTCCTCTGCACTCTCTATTTCATCTTCAAAAGAAGGGGTGTTTTCAAGTGCCTCTTGAACTAAATTCATTTTATTCTTTGCCATCTAGCATCCTTGCTGGTTGTATCTGTATTTTTTTGCAAATCGTCTCTTTTAACGTTTTGCTTTAATGTAAACGCGTTTTGGGGCTGGAAAACCCTCAATAGTGAATTCTGGATTATTGGGGTCTAAAAAATTTTCTAAACTTTCTCCATAAATCCACTCTGTTTTTCGTTGTTCATTCGCATCGGTTTTTTTAACTTCTAGGATTCTTATGTCTCTAAATTTAGCACGCTCTAACCAATTGATAAGTGCTGGAATGGTTGGTACAAAATAGACATTAGGAATTTTAGAATAGGTTTTGGATGGACACAGTGCTACTGGGGTATTCCCATCAATCATAAAAGTATCTAAAAGAAGCTCTCCTTCAGGATTGAGCCCTTGATAAAGTGCTTTTAGGGTTGCAATAGGGTCACTTCGATGATAGAGTACTCCTAAGCAAAAGAGAGTATCAAACTTATGTTCATACAGAGGTAAGTGTTCCACCCCCAACATTTCATAGACAATATCGCTTTGAATAAAATGGTTGATAAAATCAAACTGAGTTTTATACAAAGCAGAAGGGTCAAATCCTACGAGCTTTTTAGGGTTTTGTTTCAGCATACGGAAGAGGTAATAGCCATTATTGCAGCCAATATCGCCAACCACTTTTCCTTCCAAATTAAAATGCGGTTCTAAGAGATTATACTTGATAAAACTTTGCCATTCTGTATCAATAAAGGTACCAAAGAGCTCAAAAGGACCTTTTCTCCATGGACGCAGTGCTAGAGCGCAGGTGTGAATCATCTCTTTTTCACATTCGTTTACATGTAAAGAGTGAATGCTAACACAATCATCAAGCGTTACAGTGATGTTTTTGGGGGAAGGCAGTGTTTGCAGGGCCTCACGCATCGGCGCAATATCTTTCCATTGAAGCCAGTTTGAGCGTTCTTGTCGAAGGGTGTTTAAAGGCATTTACAGATTACTCAAAAAGACTTTTACTGGTTTCAACACTTTTGTGTACCCCTTTTTTGACGCCATCTGTGACCGTTTTATATTCAAGAAGATTTTCATCACATTCTTTATGATAGATGCCCATGCTATCGTAGTATTCTTTACATCCATTGTAATAACGATGCGATACACCTCTATCATTGAAATAGAGGCAACCTTGTAAGAGAAGGGCAGTTAAAAGGATTAATATTGTTTTCATGGTAGCTATAATAGCATTTCAATGATTAAATTTTCAAGGGTTATTATGGAGCAGATTTTAGAGCATTTTAGAGCCATTACGGCGATTCCTCGGTGTAGTTTTCATGCAATGCAGATGAGGGAGTACATTAAAGCATTTGCATTAACATGTGGTTTTGATGTGAAAGAAGATGACGCTGGAAATGTTTTGTGTCAAAAAGGAGTGCCCAATATCTGTTTGCAAGCCCATTATGATATGGTCTGTATTGGAGAAGTTGATTCTATTGAAATTGTTGAAGAAGAGGGCGTTTTAAAAGCTAAAAATTCAACACTGGGTGCAGATAATGGCATGGGCATGGCGATCATGTTTTGGGCCATGCAGCATCATCATGATTTAGAATGCCTTTTTACTGCGGATGAAGAGGTTGGGCTTATTGGAGCCATGCAGTTTAGAATGCCTTTAAAAGCTGCGTATTTGCTTAATCTTGATGCCGAAGAAGCGGGAGAAATTTACATTGGGTGTGCAGGCGGTGTGGATGTCATGGCTTCCATGTCATTAGATTTTTTACCCCTTGAAAAAGAGCATTTAATCTATGAAATTTCTGCATTTGATTTTATGGGTGGACATTCGGGCGTGGATATTGATAAAAAAATACCCTCAGCCATTAAAGCATTAGGCTATGAGCTTTTAGCGCATGAAGATTTACATCTGATTGCACTAGGAGGTGGCGAGAGACGTAATGCCATTGCAAAGAGTGCATGGGCAATTGTCGCAACAAAAAAATCTTTACATGTAAAGGATTCACGCTTACATGTAAAGAGAGTGCAAAAGCATACATACACAACGTATATAGCACAATCTACGTTCATTATAAAAGCATTGGGTGCGTTTGCACAAGGTGTCCGTGCGTGGGATAGAGATTTGGATATTCCTTCGGTAAGTATCAATTTAGGGGTACTTTCTCAAGAGAAGGACATCCTGCGTCTGGATTGTGCTTTGCGTGCTATGGATGATGAAAATTTAGCTATACTTGCCAACGAAACTCAAGCATTTTTTCATGCCTTAGGATTTGAAGTAGCTCAAGAGGGATGGCATGGCGCTTGGAAACCTGATGTCAGTCTGTTTGCTAA
This sequence comes from Campylobacterota bacterium, assembly GCA_009930355.1. Lineage (GTDB taxonomy): Bacteria > Campylobacterota > Campylobacteria > Campylobacterales > Sulfurospirillaceae > Sulfurospirillum. The sequence goes on from RZYK01000197.1 coordinate 3,589, forward strand.
AAAAGTTCAAGAGAGCATGAAAGCTTTTTATCCTTATGCGCCTTTTAAAGCGATTCATGCAGGATTGGAGTGTGGGGAGCTTATTGCCCATCAGAAAAAAAAGATTGAAGCGGTTTCTATTGGACCTACTATTCGTTACCCTCATTCACTACGAGAAGAGTGTGATATAGCTTCAGTTTATAAAACGGCACACGTGGTTAAAGCGTTGATTAATACATTTAAGGACTAAACTATGGCGTTAATACAATCTCTTTCATTACCGATGGGTACAAAACTAGAGCATTTTGAATTAGAAGATC
>RZYK01000198.1 GCA_009930355.1 Campylobacterota bacterium
TTGGGCATATTGAACGTTCTCTTTCGTAAAGGAAGAAATTTCAAAAAGGGTTTTTAAAAGAGATTTTGGTTCTTCAAGGCTTGCCATATTAGCAAAATTTTGCGGACTAATAATTGATAAAATTGCTACACCATCGCAAAAATTATCAAAAGCAGTTGAAAGATTTTGATCGAGTCTGGCTCTATTTTTCTCGTCAAAAACAACATTTTTATCTAACCTCTCACTCCAAACAAGCAAGAAAAAATCATTAATGATATGCATGGGATACTATCTTTAAAGTTTTGTTTTGACTTTATTGTGATACAAAAAAGTATGAAAAAAGTCTATTTATTATATCAGTATTTCTTATAATGGAAACAAAAAAAGTAAGACTAAAATATTAAAATAAGGGATAAAACAGGTGTTTTATCCCTTTTGATTTAGAACAAAAACTTATTTGCGAAGTGCAACAAGTTTTCTTCTCATATAAGCAATTTTTGTTTGAAGAGGTAAGTGTTTTGGACAGTTGTCTTCACATGCCACAAGGCTCATACAACCAAAAACACCATCATCATCACCAACAAGCTCATAGAAGTCTTCATCGGTTCTTTCGTCATGTGGATCCATTGCAAAACGAGCAACACGGTTAAGACCAACGGCACCAATAAAGTTTGGACGCATCAATTTTGTACCACACGCTGCAACACAAATACCACATTCAATACAACGATCAAGCTCAAATGTCTCATCTGCTAATTTTGGCTCCATTGGCGTCTCAAGCTTAGAAATATCTGGTTTGTGATTGGTATGAATCCAACTCTCAACACGTTTACTCATATCGTTCATCCAGTTACCTGTATCAACGGATAAGTCTTTAATCAATTTAAATGCTGGCATAGGCATCAATTGAATGACGCCATCTTTATAATCTTTTGTTAATGTACGGCACGCCAATTTTGGTGTACCATTCACCATCATACCACAACTACCGCAGATACCCGCACGGCATACGAAGTCGAATGAAAGGTCAGCATCTAATGTCTCACGAATTTTCGTAAGCGCAATAAAAAGAGTCATACCATCGGTTTCTTCGACTTTATACTCTGCAAAATGCGCTTTTGAAAGCTTTGATTGTGGGTTATATTTCATAGCCCTGATGGTAATAGTTCTACTCATTTTGCATCTCCAAATCTCTCATTTTTAGCTTTATAGTAAGGTTGAAGCTCAAACGGCATAAGCGCTTCTTGAATTTCATGTCTGTCTTTGCCAGCAGCTTCCATCTCTTCACGGATTTTATCCACTTGCTCTTGTCTTTGTGCACTGATTGGATTTTCAATGATGTTACCTTTAACACCATAACCACGGAACGCTGGTGGAATTTCCATTTTCATAATGTCAAGATCTTCATACTCTACAACAGGCAATGTATCGCCATCTTTCCATGATGTTAATGTACGGTTCAACCAGTTAACGTCATCACGTTTCAAATAATCTTCTCTATAGTGTGCACCACGGCTTTCTGTTCTATCTCTAGCACCGACAGCAACACAAAGAGCCAATTTAAGCATCATAGGAACACGATACGCTTCTTCCAATTCTGGGTTAGCTGAACGTGTTTTAGATTTGATAGTAACGTCGTGAGATTTTTTAAGAAGCTCTTCAAGCTCATTAACCGCTTCAGCAAGGCCTTTACCATCACGGAAAATCGCACATTTTTCCCACATAATGTCACGCATTCTGTTTTTAATTTCAAAAATGTTGTATTTACCTTTGTTATTTAACAAATGGTCAATAAAATCACTTTGTTTTTTCAATGCTTTTTCAATAGTCGCAGTATTGACATTGACTTCATTTGCCAAACAATACTCAGCAAAATAATCACCAACAATCATACCCGCAACAACAGTCTCACTGACTGAGTTACCACCAAGGCGGTTAAATCCGTGCATATCCCAACATGCAGCTTCACCAGCAGAGAATAGACCCGCTAATGTTGGAGACTCACCTGTTGCTTTAGTTCTAATACCACCCATTGAGTAGTGTTGCATTGGAAGAACTGGCGCCCAACCTTTTGGACCTTCATCCGCAGGGTCAATACCATTAAAGATTTGACAAATTTCTTGTACATCTCTTAGGTTTCTTTCAATGTGTGCACGACCAAGAATAGAGATATCTAACCATAAGTGCTCACCATATGGAGATTTAACACCTTTACCTTTACGGATGTGTTCCATCATACGACGACTTACAACGTCACGGCTTGCAAGTTCTTTTTTCTCTGGCTCATAATCTGGCATAAAACGGTGACCATCAACGTCACGTAAAATACCACCGTCCCCTCGACAACCCTCTGTTAAAAGGATACCTGATGGAACGATTGGAGTTGGGTGGAATTGTACCGCTTCCATGTTACCGAGTTTTGCAACACCCGTCTCAAGTGCAATCGCAGCACCAATACCATCACAAATAACCGCATTGGTTGTTTGTTTGTACAATCTTCCATAACCACCTGTTGCGATTAGGGTACCTTTAGCCACATATGCCCAAAGCTCACCTGTCACAAGATCTCTTACGATAGCACCGTAACAACGGTTGTTTTCATGAATTAAAGCAATCGCTTCTTTTCTATCTTCAATGTTGACACCGTGTTTTAAAGACTCATTTGCAACGGCAAACAACATGGTGTGACCTGTCGCATCTGCTGTATAACAGGTTCTCCATTTTTTGGTACCACCAAAGTCACGTGAGTGAATATACCCATGTACTTCTTCGTCTTCCACAATGGTTGTACGCTCTGCGTTGATAATAGCCTCACGAGGACCTTTATGAATTCTAGTCCAAGGCACGCCCCAACCAGCAAGTTCACGAATCGCTTTTGGTGCTACGGTTACGAACATACGTGCAACATCTTGGTCACAACCCCAGTCGCTACCTTTTACAGTATCTGCAAAGTGAACGTCTTCGTTGTCACCACGACTCATTTTTGAGTTACCAATACTTGCTTGCATACCACCTTGTGCCGCAGCAGAGTGAGATCTCTTAACTGGACAAAGACTTAAAACTGTTGTGCTAAGACCACGAGATTGCGTTGCAATCGCTGCTCTAAGACCTGCTAAACCACCACCGATTACCAGTGCATCACAATATTTTACGTTCATATTTACGCCCTAACCTTCTGATCAATTCTTACTTCTACTTGCGCTGTTGGTTTAAATTTGTCAACATGACCATTGCTGTATTCATAACCAATTTTGACGTATGCTGCAAGTGTTAAAAGTCCTAGTGCTAAGAAAAATGTTGTTACCAACCATTTAACTTTTTTAAGTTTTTTACGAGACTCTTTAACGTTCTCACCTTCAAACCAGCCCCATTTAACACAGAGACGATACAAACCAATACCACCGTGAAATTCAACCGCTAAAAGAAGGAGAAGATAAAATGGCCACATGACATCAGCGTACATTCTCTCAGATGAACCGTATGGTCCAATTTCATCTGCTTTAACTGCCATCATTAAAAGGTGAGCAGAACCTAAGAAGAACATTGCGAAACCAGTAAATGCTTGTGTAAACCACATAGTTGTATCATCGTGTTTCATCATACCCATATGTGTTTTGTACGCTTGATATTGTCTAAACGTAATAGGTAATTTTCTCATACCTAACATTGCGTGTACAATAAAAACTGCAAAAACAAACAATACAATTGCAGAAACAATCCAAGGTTGTGGTTCACTAAGGAACAGACTACCTTCAAACATTTTTGTTATTGTGTTCATAAAATCTTTGCTAATCAAAATCGTTGAAACAAAGAACATATGTCCCCACATAAACAAACCTAAGAATAGACCAGTTGCACTTTGAATATAATCAAGTTTCGCTGGAACTCTACTCTTTTTCCCCTCA
>RZYK01000199.1 GCA_009930355.1 Campylobacterota bacterium
TAATATCAATGCAACATTTAGATATGGTATTTCTGTCAATCCAAAAACAGGTAAACGTTTTATGAATGAACTAGCAGATAGACGTACCAGAGCACTAGCAATGTTCAAAGTTATTAATGGTGCTGACAAAAATTATCCTATTAACATTTGTGATCAAATCGCCGTTGATAAAATTATTCCAGACATTGCAGAAAAAGCACTTGCGGCTGGTGTTGTTAAGAAATTCAATACCATTGAAGAAATTGCAGCTGCCTATAAAATACCAGCAACAGAACTCAAAAAAACAATTGAAGCCTATAATGGCTTTGTAAAAGCAAAAAATGACCCTGAGATGGGAAAACCTGTTGCAGGAGTAGATGATGTTCAAATTGTAAAAGCACCATTTTATGCAACAAAAGGTGTGCCAAAACTTCACCACACTATGGGTGGCTTAAAAATAAATGAAAAAGCTCAGGTTATTTCATGTGCTACCAAAAAACCAATTCCTGGTCTTTATGCCGCTGGGGAAATAACAGGCGGTACGCATGGTGCAAGTCGTTTAGGTAGTTGTTCTATTCCAGATTGTCTTGTCTTTGGTATGGTTGCAGGAGAAAATATCTAAATGAAACAAAGAGCACAAAATACATTTGTAGTTCTTTGTCTTTCTTTATGTTTTACTCTCTTACCTTTAACGCTTTTTGCAGGAGAAGGATCCTCTTCTCCTGCTATAAAAGGAAGAGAAACCGTAACGATAACACAAGAGCTCAAAGAGAAATATCCTCTCAAACGTGTCCATGCAAAATTATCTTTAGAATGCCTCTTTTGTCATGATGGACAGGGAAATAATCCTGAAGCGTTTAAAGCGGTTAGAGACAAAACCTGTCTTGAATGTCATGACTCAAAAGAAAAACTTGCAAATCGTTTAGGTTTTATAGGAAAAGCAAACCCACACAACTCCATTCATGATGGAACACGCTTATCGTGTGATGAGTGTCACTATGAACACAAAGAGTCTATGAATATGTGCGCTGAATGTCATGAAAAAGAGATTGCTACCAATATGTGGATGAGGAAAACACCATGAAACTTAAACTGTTTATCTTAGTATCCATCGGTATTGGTGTTGGATTAATGTTAAGTCTTGCAACTTACTATGGACTCCACAAAACAAGTGACCAAAAATTTTGTGTCATCTGCCATGAAATGGACCCTATGGTCATTGCTTATAGAGAAGATGTACACGGAGGTGCTGGGAAATTAGGTGCGAGTGCAAAATGTGTTGACTGTCACCTTCCTCATGACAATATCCTCAAATATATCTACACCAAAGCAAGAAACGGTGTTGTAGAAGGAAGTATTCATCTCTTTGGTGATCCTTCTAAAATTGATTGGATTGAAAAGAGAGCACACAGGGAGAGCTTTGTCTTTGATGATGGCTGTTTGGAGTGTCATGGCAATCTTCTCTCAACTCAAACATCTTCCAAACAAGCGCAGAAAATGCATGAACATTATCAAAGTCTCAAAGGAACAGATAAGGAAATTCATTGCGCTTCGTGTCATAGTGATGCAGGGCATAAGGGTATGCGAAATATCTTAAATTATTACACGCCTGAATTTGAGATAATGAAGGAGCATATGAAACAGAAAAAGAGCGAAATCCAAGACAAATATCAACACTATGGTATTCAAAAGGAGAAATAAAGAGCTTTTTTTACGCCTCGTTTTTCATAAAGGGTATTCTTATTTTGTATTTTACATGTAAAAATGAAACGAGATCAATTATGTTACAATCTCTTCATTAAAAATAAGGATACCTTATATGAGTAGCTTTGATGAAATCGTCGATAGAACCCAAACACCCTCTGAAAAATGGTACAAATACAAGGGAAAAGATATCATTCCTGCATGGGTGGCTGACATGGATTTTAAATCACCCCCATGCGTCATCGAAGCCTTGCAAAAACGTGTACAGGAAGGTGTCTTTGGTTATACCGCGATTGATGATGAAACATACAATGCCATTATCGCATTTGTAAAACGCCACTACAACTGGGATATCAAAAAAGAGTGGATACTCTTTACGCACGGTGTGGTCAGCAGTATGAATGTGGCGTGCCTCAGTGTTGAGACGCAGAGTGTCATGACCACAACGCCGATTTATCCGCACTTTATCAAAGCTCCTCACCATGCAGGAGAGGAGATTATTGCTGTCAAAATGAAAGAAGAAAATAACCGTTGGACGCTTGATTTTGAAGCAATGGAAGAAAAAATCACTCCTACATGTAAACTCTTTATGCTCTGCAATCCTTACAATCCAGCAGGAACGGTCTTTACATGTAAAGAGTTAGAGCAACTTGGAGCCTTTTGTGTAAAACATGACTTAAGTATCTGTTCGGACGAAATTCACGCTGATTTGATTTTAAATCCAAAGGCAAAACATATTCCTATTGCCTCACTCTCACCATCACTTCAAGAGCGTACCATTACGCTGATGGCGCCTAGTAAAACGTTTAACATCGCAGGGCTTCAAGCCTCCTTTGCCATTATCCCCAATGCCTCGCTTCGTAAACGCTTTAAAGAGACGATGGGCAGTATGGTCGGAGGGATTAATCTCTTAGGTATAACCGCTCTTAAAGCTGCGTACCTAGAAGGCGATGCGTGGCTTGCTGAGCTTCGTCTTTATTTAGCAGAAAATCTCAAACTCGTCCAAACCTTTGTCGCTAAAAATCCCAAACTGAAACTCTTAGAGCAGGAAGCCACCTTTCTCGCATGGATAGACGCATCCTCTTTACATGTAAAAAGCCCGTATGACTTTTTTCTGGAATTTGGCGTGGGTCTTAGCGATGGGGAACCTTTTGGCGACAAAAAATGTGTACGCTTAAACTTTGGAACCCAAAGAGCCCTTTTAGAGGAGATTTTAGAACGCATGCAAAAAGCAATGGATAGTTTATGATACATTATCTTTTAGGGCTTTTTCTTGCCCTTGAACTCTACGCTGGAACACATATTGTTCTCTTAGGTGACCCGCATATTCCAGGAAAAGATATCGCACACAAGGAAGAGGTTTTAGAGACGCTTAACCAATGGGAAACGGTTGATATGGTGGTTGCCTTAGGGGATGTGTGTTCGAAAACAGGTTCCAAAGAGGAGTATGCGCTTGTGAAGAGCTATTTTTCAAAGTTGAAAAAACCGCTTTTTGTCATTACAGGAAACCATGATTTTATCTATGACGATATGCTAGGTGACAATGAAAAACTCCGTCATGCATCCTTAGAGGAGCAAAACGAAAAGCTTAGGCGTTTTAGAGAAACCTTTCATCTTGAAACGCTTTATTATAGTCTTCAAAAAGAGAACTATCTTCTTATCTTTCTCTCAGCAGATGATGCTTCGCATTTGGCACAAATCTCACAAAAGCAATTAGAGTGGTTTGAAGCGACCCTTCTTGAACATAAAAACATGCCAACGATTGTCTTTTTTCATGCACCCCTTGACAACACACTTGAAACCTACAATCGCTGGGCAAATACACCCAATTTCATCGCTCAACCCAAAACACAATTGCACCATATTATTCGTCACAACCCTCAGCTCTTTTTATGGGTGAGTGGTCATACCCATACGTCGCCCAAAGAGCCTAGTTTTGCCTCGACTATCAACCGTTATGAACAGGTGACAAACATCCATAATAGCGATATGAACAAAGAGACTATTTGGAGCAATTCTCTCTTTTTAGAAGAATCGTTGGTGCGCATTCAAACCTACAATCATCGTACCAAAGAGTGGCAAAAAGAGCTTGAGAGAACCATCGCTATACCAAAATTTTAGGAAAAAATCGCTATTATAAAGAACATATCATTGTAATTTTAGTGTTGAGGATTT